>JAFYEU010000084.1 GCA_017544105.1 Bacteroidales bacterium | reverse complement strand
TCACATACGGATAGTTAGTCGCAGAGTTGGTCATCCTCATCCAGCAAGCAGGGAAGTTGGCTGCACCCGTGGAATAGCTTTCGAAGTTTTCAGCAAAAGGCAATGAATCTATGGCCGTACAGAGCGTGGTGAAGGAGATCGGATAGGTATATTCGCTCACCTCACTGCCACAATCCGACTGCACCTTTACCAGATAGGTGGTATTGGCCTCCAAGCTGGAGAATTGATAGAAGGTGTCTGTCACACTGTACAACTCTGTCCAGACAGAATCGGTCTCTGCCATATAGGCGACATTCCAGGCGCTCTCGTCGGCACCGGGGGTCCAGGATATGGTCACCCCATTCTGCACGTAGTGACTAGCGGTCACATCGGAAGGACGGAAACAGTTGGGGATATAATCAATAACCACATTGTCCAAATAGATGGTGTTTGCGGCGGATCCGGATCCACTGCGGAAAGCGAAGTGATGGGCATTGCCCGTATAGTTCGGGAAGGTAAGGTCATATTGCTCCCAGGTGCTAGTAGCTTCAGGGGATATGGTATCCAACGGCACAAAGGTCGTCAGGTCCGTGGGATCGCTCATCGCACCTACAATGAGAGAATAGGCGGCAGAGGACTTGCGGGCCATGAACGACAGCTGCAACTGGTTTAGGCCGATTGTGCTGTCAATTTCAGGAGTGGCTGCAATCACATAATATGTTGATGCTGCATACATATACAAGGAGCCCGGAGCGGAAGCATTCGTGGTATTGATATAGGGATAGGTGGAAATGGTGCCACTGTAGTTCTTGGTCCAACAGGTCGGCATCGTGCCTGTACCTGTTCCATAGGTGTCAAAATACTCATGATAAGGGAATGTGCTGATGATGCCGCAACCGGTATTGACGGTCTTGATGTCTGTCCAAGAGCTCTGAGTCCCGTCACCGCAGATGGCAGACACCCTTACCTCATAGGGAGTGTTGGGCGTCAGGTTCGAAATCACAACGAAGGTGTCCGTGACGGTGATCTCCGTCCATTGTTCTTCATACTTGCTCTTGTACTGTACTAAAGAGGAGCTGCCGGAGTTGCCATTCGTCCAGCTGGCCGTCAGACTATTGGTCTGCACGTCAGTGAAGGTTAGATCATACGGTTTGATGCATGCGGGGATATAGTCCACGACGACATCATCAATATACATACCGCTGGTGATGGTGAAGCCCGTACGGAAGGAGATGTGGCGGCCTGTGCCCGTATAGTTGGACAAGGAAATGTCAAAGGTCTGCCAGGTGCTGACGGCATCCGGGGAAATGGTATCCAACGACTCGAAGGTGGTGGGATCCAGCGGATCAGTCATCACACCGACCACTAACTTATAAGCAGCGGAAGCCTTGCGGGCCTTGAAGGAGACCTGCAAATCCTGCATGTTGAGGGTGTTGTCGATGGCCGGAAGGGAGGCGCCATCCGCATAGGTTGAGGTGCTATAGAAATAAAGGGCACCCGGAGCGGAATAATGGGTAGTATTGATATAGGGATAGTTGGAAGTGGAGAGCGTGTTGTACTTCGTAAAACAAGTCGGGAAAGCGGAAGAACCTGTACCATAGCTGTCGAAGTTCTCTGTATAAGGCAAGGTTGAAATAGGCAGACAGTAGGTTTGGATGTTGAGGATATCACTCCAGAAGCTGTTAGTGCCGTCAGGACAATTGCTGCTCACCCGCACCTGATAATCTTGGCCATCTAGAAGGCCTGACAACTGATAGGTTGTGTCGCTGATATTGTCCACGGAAGTCCATACGCTGTCACTCTCCAGTTTATAAGTCAGATTGTAGCTGGTCACATTCTCCACCGATGACCAGACAAAATCGGCTGAGTTGGTGGTGATGTTTTCTGCATGGAAGCCGGCCGGATAGACACAGGAGTGAGGATAGTCCACAACCACATTGTCCAGGTACATATAGTTGGCGCTGCCCGTAGGGGTCTTAAATGCAATGTACTTGCCATTTCCTGTATAGGGAGCCAACGACACAAGGAAGTTTTCCCATTCTGAGGAGACTTGCGGAGAGAGCGTATCCAGAGGAACGAAAGTGCTGACATCATTTGGATTGGTCATCACACCAACTTCAAGCTTATAGGCGGCAGAGGTCTTGCGCAACTTAAAGCTCACCTCGTAATCGCTGATGTTTCCGTTGATTTTGGGCGTGGTTATCCAGTTTGGCGTACTGGAAGTACCATAGAAATAGAGGGCTGCCGGAGAGGAGAAGCTATAGGTGCTGCTGAGATAAGGGTATTCCGAGGTCGTACTGGAATAGCCGCCACGGTTCCAGCAGGGGACATACGTGCCCGTGCCTGTCCCGTAGGAGTCAAACGTCTCCTCGTAAGGAATGGTGACCGCCTCACACTGTGTTGTGAAGACTATGTTCTCGCTAGTCCACAGGCTCTCATCACCCGCACCACAGTCGGTCTGCACTTTGAAAATGAGTTCATAATCGGTGGAAGGGGTGAGGTTCTGGATGACATAGGAAGAGTCCGTGACTCCGTACACGGTTGTCCAGTCTGTCTCATCGGAGAACATATATGAAATATTCCAAAGGGTTTCATTGCCTCTCGGTGTCCAGGAAATGACGATCTGTTCATCTTGGGGTGCATAGGTGAGGTTTACCGGTTGTTCGCAAGTAGGAATATACTGCAACACGAAATTATCGATGTACATGCCGGTAACAGCTCCCATATCGCCACATTTGAAAGCGATGTAGTGGTCATTGCCTGTATAGTTGTCAAAGTTCACCTCGAAAGGTTCCCAGACAGAAGTGGCAGTGGGAGACAAGGTATCATAAGGATGGAAGGTAGAGCCATCATGGGGGTTCGTGATGGTTCCGACGATGACCTTATAGTTGGCACCGCCTTTCCGCAGCATCATAGATGCCCGCAATGTGTTAATCTGAATATTTGAATCAATTCTCGGGGTGCTGGCGATATCATAGTAGGTTGAGCTGGCATACATATACAAGCTGGCAGGGGAAGAGCAGTAATAGCTGGCATTACAATAGGGATACGTGGTCGTAGAGCCGCTGTAATACTTGGTCCAGCAAGTCGGGAAAGTGCCAGTGCCCGTGCCATAATCGTCAAAGTTCTCCGTGTAAGGCAGGGTGTAGATAGAGCACGGATCCGGATGTGTGGTAACACATACCGGGTCGGATGTGGCAGTTCCGCCAGGCGTATATACCGCCTCCACGGTGTAGCAGTAAGGGGTCTCCATCGTAAGACCCTCGTCCGTATAATCAAAACTCTCGATGATGCTGGTATTGAGCAGCACATTGTCGCGGTAGATGTTGAAGCCCATCAGATTTTCTGACACGAAAGAGCCTTTCACCACAAAGGGTACGCCCAGCTGTTCCAAGGAGGTGTCATCAGACCATGCTTGCCATACGCCATTCACCAGTTGGATACCGTTGCCTGTGCTGACCATACCGGGGATGCTGACTGGCGGGCACCAGGGACCGCTGGCAAGGGAGCCCGTCATGGAGACCGTCACCCAGTAGGTGCCGGCGGGCAAGGTGGTGTCAATGGCCGTGGTCACCCGCATGATAGGACGGGTAGTGTCGTTCAAGGCAGTAGCGCTGGTACGGTAAATGCCCGTCCACTCAGCGGAAGTCATGACATTGTTCGGGCCAGACGTCCAGATGGGAACCGAGGTGCTGTCAACAGGCTCCGAATCGTAGATGGAGACAAAAGCCCCGGTGAACGTCGAGGTTGTGGAAGAGCCTGTCTGATAAGCGTAAAAGTCGATGGTGGAAATATGCGCGGCCGTAGGCAGCGTGAAGTCGTCACCCACCTTATATTTGGCCGTCTCATTGATGTTTCGACCCAGGATAGTCTGTCCGCCATAGGAGCAACTGACATCGTTGTTGCCATAGCCTCCGCCAGGATAGATGACCATCTGCGACTGGTTCCACAGGTTGATACGCAGCGGCTGGGTGGTACCCTGCGGCGCGCTCCAAGAAACTTTGACAGATTCGTGTGACAAGGCCGTCGCCGTCACATTGGCTGGCGGATTCTGCTGCGCCATCAACGTGGTACATGCTATCGCCATGCTGAAAAGCAATAAAGCATAGATTTTGGATTTCATAATAGTATTTTTTTGATTATTAAAAATTTACAAGTATAATTATGATGCAAAGGCGAAGCAAAAGTATAAATTATTTTTGGGAATAATTTTGCAAAATCACCTTTTATATTGTCATTTTTGACAAATATTTACAATGTTTTATAGATTAACGACTGGGTTTATCTGTGTTTTGAAAAGAATTTTGAACAACATCTATCTTTGGCAAAATTTTTGCAATGAAAAAGTGGGTTTTATAAAAACCTCAATAGGGCATGCAAGCCCCTATATTTTTTGTAAGTAATTGAAAAATACATGAATATGAACGAAGAAAAAATTAAAGAACCGATGAATGAGGAAGAACTCCCCGACACTGAACCGACTGTATCCTCCGAAAATGGGACTGAAGAACCGGCTAAGGAAGAGGTTCAAGAGGAGAAAAAGGGAAAATCTTTCTTCTCCAAAAAGAATAATAAGGAGAAGCAGAAGATAGAAGAGTTAGAAGCGCAAATCGAGAAGTTGAATGCAGAAAAGGTGGAGCTCAATGACCGTTTTCTGCGTCTTTATTCCGAATTCGACAACTATAAGAAACGTGTCAACAAGGAGAAACTGGACTTGATAGCCACTGCCTCGGAGAAGGTGATTTTAAGTGTGCTGCCCATCATGGATGACTTTGAGCGCGCGATTGCCGCCAACGAGAAGGTAGATGACATCAACGCCATCAAGGAAGGTTTTGTTTTGATATACAACAAGATGCAACAGATGCTTACGCGTCACAATGTAAAAGAAATCGAGGCTGTCGGCCAAGAGTTCAACACTGACCTACACGAGGCCGTGACACATTTTCCCGTCGAGAAGGAGGAGGACAAGGGCAAGGTGATCGATGTGACGGAAAAGGGCTACAAATTGTCTGACAAGGTGATCCGCTACGCCAAAGTGGTGGTGGGCCAGTAAAAGAAAGGAGACATTATGGCAGAAAAAAGAGACTATTATGAGGTGCTTGGGGTCTCCAAAGAGGCCTCGGCAGACGAGATAAAGAAAGCCTATCGAAAGAAGGCAATGCAGTACCATCCCGACCGCAATCCGGGCGACAAGGAAGCTGAAGAGAAATTCAAGGAGGCGGCAGAGGCCTACGATGTGCTGAGCAACCCTGACAAAAAGGCACGTTACGACCAGTTTGGCCATGCCGGCATGGGCGGCGCGGCCACCGACTTCTCCGGCGCCAACATCAACGACATTTTCAGTCATTTCGCCGACATTTTCGGTGGTGGCTTTGGGGGTGGTTTCAACATTGGCGACTTCTTTGGCGGGGGTGGCGGCGGTGCTGCCCAGCGCGTGCGCCGTGGCACCAACATCCGTATCAAGGTCAAGATGACCTTGGAAGAGGTGGCTACCGTCACGGAGAAGAAGCTGAAGATCAACAAGTACGTGGCATGTACCCATTGCAACGGCACGGGTGCCAAAGACGAGCACAGCAAGGAGACCTGTCCTACCTGCCATGGTCGGGGCCAGGTGATGCAGCAACAACGCTCCATGTTCGGTGTCATCCAGCAGGTGTCGGAGTGCCCCACCTGTAACGGCACGGGCGAGGTCATCAAAGACAAATGTCCGCACTGCCACGGCAACGGCATCGTGAAGGGTGAGGAGGTAGTGCAAGTCTCCATTCCCGCCGGCGTGGACAACGGCATGCAGCTCACCTTGCGTGGCAAGGGCAACGCAGCTCCCAACGGCGGCATCAACGGCGACCTCCTCGTCGCCATCGAGGTGGCCGACCACGACATCTTCGAGCGCGACGGCAACAACCTCTACCTGAACTATCACATCAGCATCCCGCAGGCAGCCTTAGGTGCTTCGGTGGAGATCCCGACACTGACAGGCAAGGCCAAGATCAAGATCCCGGCTGGCACCCAGAGTGGCCAGATCCTGCGACTCCAGGGCAAAGGCCTTCCGGAGATCAACCGCGGTGGCATGGGCGATCTCATCGTCAACATCAGCGTGTGGACTCCCAAGAGCCTGACCCGCGAGGAAAAGGAAATGCTGGAGAAACTGAGTACGCACGAAAACTTCGTACCCAAGCCTGGCAAGAACGACCGCAGCGTCTTCAACCGCGTGCGGCAGTTCTTCAACAACTAACCCCATCTTTATCCATAGGTAGAGACCAGCTTAACATGTCTCTACCGCTCCATCAATACAGCCCGTTCAGCTATTGGAAATTTTTCAATGGCATACCGCAACATGGTTCGCGGCATCGTTTTGTATCGTGCTAACAGCCAGTCTTTCAACCGTTGTTCATCGCGCTTTCCCGCTTCGCGCAGCAGCCAGCCCACGGCCTTTTGCAGGAGGTAGTGCAGGAGCTGGGGCTTCTCCAAGAAGATTTCCGCAATGGCATAGGTGTCGTCCAACTGCCCGTGACGCAGAAACTGCATGGTGCTCACTATCCCGATGCGCTGCTCCCAGATGGTCCGGCCGTGGCGGGCGAGGTCGTAGAGCAAAGTGCGATCCTTGTCCAACAGCCAGTGGCCGAGCAGCTCGTAACACGACAAGTCCACCAAGTCCCAGTTGTTGACATACGGAAAATGCGCCAAATAGAAGCTGATACAACATTGTTGCAGTCCCACGTTTTGTTTGGAATGCTTGAAAAACTGCACCAACGTCAGCAGGGCGGCGAGACGTATCTCGTGGTACTCGGAGGAGATGCACTCCTCCAGTTCTTCGAAAGAGGTCTGTTCCCAACATTGTTTCACCACCTCGCGCGTTACGGGCACCTTCACGCCGAGGAACACGTCGCCCTCCCCGTATTGTCCTTTGCCCGTTTTGAAAAACCGCGACAAGTTCACGGCCTGTTCCGCATCTCGATGGGAGAGCATTTCGTTGTATAAACTATTGTTTTTCATTTTCACAAGATTATCATTCTAAGAAACCATTTTGCGTCATCATTGGAGGGGAAATGATTTTGTCACCTGATACATAATTCGTCACATCATTTCACCTCTAAAATATTGGTCGCATTTTTCAATGTGTTCTCACTTTTGCGAAAGTTTTTTCTTCTTTGTATACTTCCCCTTCACAATCTCAAAAGATCCGGATACCAACTCTTTGAGCAGCTCGTCGTGGATGGTTTGGAGGTTGATGCCAACCCAGTACTTGATGCTGAAGTGGCTGTCGGGCGGCTCCACGCCGTCGGCTGTGTCGAGCAGTTCGGGGATGCGGGCGGGTTGGCATTTCACCACCACCTTGAGGTCGTTGAGGTCGCAGTAGCAGAAGGTGTGTCCGCAGACGTAGAACACCAGCACGGAGTCGCCGCCAGGCATCTTCGCGAAGGGCATCTTCTCCTCCACCTCACCCAACGAGAGGCAATATTCATGGAATTCTTCGAGGTTCATTTTTGAATGGTTTTGTTTCTATTATTATTCGGTTTTCATTGTTGGTAAGCGTCAAATGCCCGCCATGAATCGTGGATGCTATGAAGATACTCCCAGTAGTACCTCAGAATTGTGCCCGACATATCATCGGGATGCTGGAGTCCGCGTTGGAGACAGTATTTTTGTAACCGAGAGCCACACCACAGTCCCCAATTGTTCCGTATCCATAGTCCCAAACCGAAATGGAGTTTGATCATCTCGTTGCTGTTTTCATAGTTCTTTATGGTGCGCAAGTCCTGGGGTGAAAGCAACATGTCAAGCTGGTGAAAACAATCTTCAATATTCCGAGGAATATAAACGCCGTTGATGGAGTCAGCAGTAAGGCGCGCTAAATACGCTTTGTGTTCTTTCTCCTTTTCCAATCGCCTTTCTTTTTCTGCAATACGTTTGTTGCTATTACGCATAAAGGCGTAAAATTCATGATACCAGTATCCGATTTCATCGGGAATGTTTTCGGGAATAACATAGTTGAAACTAAGAATTGCATCTCGAAGTTGTGTGTCGGGCAAACTGTCCTGGTTGCTCAATTCTATAATGTTGGCATGCCCGGTTCTGTCAATGCTCAATATAGCATAAACCCGATAATATTTATATTTGTCTCTGTTCCCATTCTCTAACATGTCTGCTTTCATATTGAAAGCTTCCTCCAAAGCTTCTTCAACAGCATAGTAACTGTCATTATCTCTTAGTTTGGGATATGTTTTTGAGCACTTGAATGTCACATAGCTTCGTGCCACGGGGGGAAATTCCGATAATTGCTGCATAGTGAAGGTCTCAAAAACAGTATCTTTGAATTGGCCAGAGAGAAGAGACAATTCGATTAAGCGGCGTGTGGAGGTATAGATAAAAACCGTATCTTGGAAGAGAAAGATGGGGTTATAGGTAAGAAAACTGTCTCGAGGGGAAGTGTTAGGGATTAAAACGGGTTGGTATTTTCCGTCTTGCAATAATGTGAAATCTTTTATAGCATTGAATAACAGGTTGTTGTCGCAGGTGTCACAGTGCGTCAATTCTTTGACAGAGATGTGTTTGAAAACTTTTCCGTTGCGATATATATTGACAGAATGTGTGATATATTTCGATGTGTCACTGCCATATTCCTGATCCAGGATATGGGCCACCGTTGTGCCATCATTGCTGATAAAAAGGTATCCTTCTGTCAGGCATTCGGGGATGCTATAAAGAAGTTTGGAAGTATGGGTGTCATATACGTGGGTTTTCCCCCAGCGTGCTTCAAGAATGGCGGAGTGGGGAACGGAAACGGCCTTGTAAGCCTTGTTCAATGAATAGACGGTGACAATCTTCCTTTCAGAAACCCAGGTCTCGGCTTGAATGTGGCCGCAACAAAATCCAAGTACACAGAGGAGAAGAACTATTCGATAAGATTGTAAAACATTCATCATACGGCTGGTATTTCAAATCGCAAAATTATAAATTTTCAGGATATGCTTTGTGTTACCAAAAAATTGTATTTTCGCAGATTGAAAAGAAATAATGGAATTAAAAAAAATGAAGACTATTACGTTAGAATATGACGGAAGAAACCGAACCTTGACGACGCTGTTGGAATTGATGTTGGAAAAAGGTGCTCGCGTGGTGAGCAGAAAACAAAAAACAGGATTGGATGAAGCTATTGAGGATGAAAAAGCAGGTCGTGTCAACTCATACGATTCTGTGGATGATTTTTTTGACAAAATGTATCAAGAATGTACAAAATAGTAACCACTCATAAATTCGAGAAGGATGTACAAAAATGCATCAAGCGAGGTTGGGATATGGGTTTGTTACAAAAGGCCATGAAAACCCTCTCTGAAAAAGGTGAGTTGCCACCAGAATATGGTACACATAAACTTTCCGGAAAGTATTCAGGTCATTGGGAATGTCACATCAAGGCTGATTGGGTAATGATCTGGAAAAAACACAACAACATTGTTACCATGGTCTTTACCGATACAGGCAGTCATTCTGACGTATTTGGAAAATAGGTAATCATCCGCGGAGATTCCCAGAATTCTTTTATCTTTGCGCTTCTAAAAACCGCATCAACATGAAATATTGGATTCTTACCCTTGTCAATATCCTCACTCTCTTCTCCTTGTCATCGCAAACCACCGGTGTCATTCTGGGTTCTTGTCCCAATAGTACTGGGGCGTCCTTCCATGTTGAAAGATCCGCTCCTGACCTCTCCTTCCGCAATCCGGCTTTGCCTATGGAGCAGCGGGTGGATTGTATTCTGAAGCAGTTGACCTTGGATGAGAAACTGGCCATGATGGAGCATCAGAACCCGGCCATCGCACGCCTCGGCATCCCGGCCTACAGTTGGTGGAATGAGGCGTTGCACGGAGTGGCCCGCAACGGCTATGCCACCGTCTATCCCCAACCCATCGGTCTTGCCGCCACCTTTGATGTGCCTGCGGTGAAGCAGATGTTCTCCTGGATTGCCGAGGAGGGACGCTGGAAGTTCGAGGAGGCCCAGCGCAACAAGGAATATGGCGACTACAAGGGCATCTCCTTCTTCACCCCTAACATCAACATCTTCCGTGATCCCCGCTGGGGACGCGGCATGGAGACCTACGGCGAGGACCCCTACCTGACCGCCCAGATGGGCAAGGC
>JAFYEU010000083.1 GCA_017544105.1 Bacteroidales bacterium | reverse complement strand
CCGAGACTGTAGTACCATTCCCCGCGGTTGATGTAGTCTTGGGAGTTTGGATAAAGTTTGATGGCTTGGGAGAAGTCCGCGTAGGCGGCTTTGAGATTTCCGGCATTTCGATGGGCCACTCCACGACCGGAATAGGCCGTCGACCGGAAACACTTGTCCTTGCGGGGAATCAGTTTGACGGATCGCTTGAAGGCATCCAGGGATCCAGCCATGGCCTTTCTATAGTACATGTCCAGCCAGCCTTTGTAAAACCACGCGTAACCGTTCTTGGGATGCTCTTTCAATTCTTTCCCCAAGTAGTCGTAGGCAGCGGCATAGTCGCTGTGTCTCATACTTTCCAGTGCCAGAGTGTAGTCAGGGCTTGTTGACTGGTATTTGGACAGATAGTTGAAAATTCCTTCCAGCAGCCACTCAAGGCTGAAATTGTAGAACACCATGGAGTAGTTTACGCCGTTGTTGAAGGCCTCCTCCACGTAGAGGCCGATGGTGCCGTCGGGGAGCTGGCAGAGCGAGGAGTAGGCCGAAGGGTAGGGGACGATGGTGCGGTGCAGCGGCCACGTCTTCCCCTCGTCGAAGCTGACGAAGACGGTGACGTCTTTGCGCTCCTTGCCGTATGGCAGTGAGTGTAGCAGTAACATCCGCCCATTGGGAGCGGTGCAGCGGAGGATGTCGCCGTTGCAGGCCGGCGCTTCCAATTCGGGCCACACAGAGGTGGTGTCGCGCCAGGTGACTCCGCCGTCCTCGGAGATGTTGTAAAGCCGATGGCCCTCTGCGCGGATGCTCATCAGGATGCGTCCGTCGGAGAGTTCCACCACCTTGGCCTCGTCGCCTTTAGGGGAGGCCTTCCCTGAACATTGCCACGTCTCTCCGTCGTCGTCGGAGTAGAAGACGTAGTTGCAGGCCATCCAGAGGGAGTCCTCGCGCACGGCGGCCACGAACATCAGTCGCCCCGAGGATGTGCGCAGGCCCGCGCCCGAGGCGAAGAACGATGACCACCAGCTACGGTGTTCCGGAACCACACAGTCGGGGCCGAGGATGAAGTGGGTGATGTCCTTCGGCTGGCTCCACGTGCGGCCGTTGTCACGACTGCGGCAGAGGTAGGTGCGTAGCGGGTTATCGGGTCTCGACTGCCAGAAGCCCACGCCGCCCACGAAGACGGCAATGAGGCCGCCCTCCTCGTTCGTGCGCACCAAGGCGCAGTCGCCGAAGCCATGGCCCACGCCCGTGCCCTCCGCTAGGGTCAGCGGCTCGCTCCACGTGCGCCCGCCGTCGGTGCTGCGGTTGACGAGGATGTCGATGTCCTCCGGCAAGTCGATGTCGTTGTACTTCCGCTTGTCGGTGGCCACCACCAACGAACCGTCGCCCGCCGTGACGATGGCTGGGATACGGTAGTTCTTCGAGTTGTGGTCGCCAGGATGGTAAATCGTGGTGCGTGTCATGAAGCCCTTGCGCGTGATGCCGGATCCTGCGGGTGTGTTGGACTGCGCGCACAATCCCAAGGGGATGAGCAATAGGCAGATGACCAGCAGTTTACAAGCGCAAATTCTATCTAATGCATGTCGAAGGTATCTTTGATTTCTCATAGTTGGCAGGGTGATTCTTAACGATGTTTCTGGGTGCAAAGATATATTTTTTTAATTCGGATGGATATTCGAATGATACCTTTTATGGATGTTGTCTGTTTTTTCGTACTTTTGCAGGCGCAAAAACGAGGGCTATGCTATTAGATGAACTGAAAAACTATAAAGTGTATCTTGCCTCCAAATCGCCGCGTCGCAGGGAACTGCTGACGGACATGGGCATTGAGTTTGAGATTCTTGCCGCCGAAGTGGAGGAGTCTTTTGATCCCACGTTGCCGCCGGCGGAGGTGGTGCAATATCTGTCCCGACTGAAACTGTCTCCCATAGATTTCTCCCAATATGCAGACCATACGATATTCATTGCCTGTGACACGATTGTGGTGCAGGACGGGAAGATTTTGGGGAAGCCGCATGATGAGGCCGAGGCGTTGGCCATGTTGCGTGCGCTGTCCGGGAACACCCATGCCGTCTATAGCGGCCTGACCGTTGCCACGCCCCGGAAGACGCTCACCGACTACCGCGCCACGGATGTCATGTTCGAGACCCTTTCTGATGAGGAGATGCGCTATTATGTAGAAAAATACCGCCCCTTGGACAAGGCCGGTGCTTACGGGGTGCAGGAGTGGATCGGCTGCGTGGGTATCCGGGCTATCCAAGGCTCGTTTTACAATGTGATGGGACTACCCACGCGACTGCTATGGGAGATGCTGAAAGAGGTGATTCAATAAAATTTAGCAATTGTATACCTGATGGCACGGTTTCCCCTTTCGCGGCGGGCAGTGACAAACATCATGGCAAGTGTCACCCACGCCGCGAGTTTCATCCCGCGCACATGCCATACCCCACACTACAGTGCGGGGTTATTGAGATTTGCTCCTTCCAGGAGCATTTGTCCATCGGAAAGTACCAAGACATCTCATGACAAAGCGAGCCCAATTTCCACAAAGCGATAACATATCGTCCGTCTCTGCGCCATCCCACAACGTCTCGGAGAGACGTAATCTCCATAACCCCAGACTAAACGCAGTGCAGTCTGGGGAGGGACAGCGCCCCGACCATCCTCGCACCGCGGGAGGCTCTTGCCACAAAGCACTGCCCGAACCCGGTGCGAAATGGAGAAGCTCCGCAAGATGCCATCTAATATTGACACATATGTGCCATCAGGTATATAATCACCTAAATAATCACCTAAAATTTTCAGAATTATCCTTGGCGTGGGAAAGTGTGAGATAAGAACGTGACATGCCCGCCGCGAAAGAGGAGTCTGTGTCATCATGAGTACTATTACCTGGATTTTTTACTCTTAATTGTAAAAATGAAATATTGTTAATTTTTTATTTGCAATATATTTGCAAATAGTGTATCTTTGCACCTCAAAATGATGACAGAATGAATGAGGCGTTTTTACAGTATGTGTGGCAGTATCAGCTGTTTGACATGGAAGAGTTGTGCACTACGGCGGGTGATCCTTTGCAGATAGTGACCCCCGGAATGTTGAATCGGGATGCCGGACCTGACTTTAAGGGGGCCGTGATACGGATTGGAGATATCGTATGGGCCGGTGATGTGGAGATTCACGTCCGTAGTTCAGATTGGTATCGGCATCATCATGAGGATGATGAGAAGTATAAGATGGTCACGTTGCATGTCGTGTATGAGCATGACCGGGAGGTGGAGCGCATGCCTGGGGAGTTGTATCCGACATTTGAAATCCGAGGGCGGGTTATGCCTGATATGTATGAGCGATATCAGGAGTTGGTTGGGACGCTGGATCAGATGCCGTGTCAGTCTTTTTTGTCTGAGATTTCGCTACTTACGATGCGTGGTCAGCTGGAGTGCGTACTGATGGAGCGTCTTCTGCGGAAGCAGTCGCAGGTGAGGGGAACGGTGTCGCAATGCCATGGAGATTGGCAGGAGGCCCTCTACCGTCATCTGGCGGTCGGTTTCGGCATGAAGACCAATGCAGATGCTTTTGAACTGCTGGCCAAGAGTTTGCCATACAAGATAGTATCGCGCCACACGGAATCGGTTTTGCAGGTGCAGGCATTGGTGTTCGGTCAAGCGGGTATGTTGGAAGCTGCGCAGGGGGATGACCATTATCGTATGTTGAAAGCGGAGTATGACTATTTGCGGTACAAATATCAGCTGACGCCAATTGCCACCTATCATTGGAATTTGTTGCGCCTGAGGCCTTCCAATTTCCCGTGCATTCGCTTGTCGCAGTTTGCCACCTTGTTGTATGAGATCCCGGACTTATGGAGCGAGTTGACCCATCGGAGCGACATGGCCTATTGGTGGCGTCGGTTTGCTGTCTCGGCGGACGCTTATTGGGAGCGTCATTATCATTTCAACAAGGTGACTGCCATGCATCGGGTGGCCTTGGGAGAAACGTCGATTGCGCTGCTGTTTATCAACACCGTGATACCGGTCCTGTTTTCCTATTGGCATTTTCAGGGTGACGAGGAAAAGATGGAACTTGCATTGGATATGCTGGGTGAGATTCCATTTGAAGACAACCGGGTGACGCGTCGTTTTGCCACGACCGCATTTCCCCACGAGCATGCTTCAGACTCGCAGGCATTGATCGAATTGTATACGCGCTATTGTCAGCCTCGCAGATGCTTGGAGTGTGCCATTGGGGATTGTATTGTGAAATCAACAAAAAACACATAGAAATGGAAAATGAACATTTGGAAAAAGGCAGAAGAGGGGAGGAGATGGCTTGTGAATATCTCCAGTCTCTCGGTTACAGACTTTTAGAGAAAAACCATCGTTTGGGTCATCTGGAAATCGACCTGATCATGGAGAATGACGAATTTATTGTCTTTGTGGAGGTGAAGACCCGGAAGAGCAACACCTTTGGGGAGCCTGAGTCGTTTGTTACTTTGCAGAAGCAGCGGAACATGATACGGGCAGCGAACGTGTATGTGCAAAAGAACGGTATCCGCAAAGAGGTGCGTTTTGACATTGTCTCGGTTATCTTAGATGGTGGGACGGGCAATGTGACGCATATCCAGGATTCTTTCAAGCCAAGGTGGTGAACATGAAAAAACGCAGCGTGTCATACACGCTGCGCTATGGAAAGGAACCTATAAGCCGGGTTCTGTACTATGTTGTCATTTATCTAGGACGCAGGTCGCCCTGCGCCTCTATCAACCTACCCTCCGAGTCGGGCGAGCAACCCTCAAGCCTCGGTTTATTTGGTCTTTCAACCCATAAGGTTTACCCTCAGCGTCATCACTGAACACTGGCGTGAGCTCTTACCTCGCGATTTCACCCTTACCGGCTTGCGCTGGCGGTATCTTTTCTGTGGCACTGTCTGTCATCCCGAAGGATGCCTTCCCGTTAGGAAGTATGGTGCTCTGTGTTGCCCGGACTTTCCTCTCCCATCCGGAGATGGCAGCGACAACGAGGTTCCTTTTTGATCGTATTAGTTGAGCATCACCGGCATGATGAGCATCAACAGAGACTCTTTGTCGTCGGTCTCGTCGGCAGGGAAAAGCAGGGCCGCACGTTTGGGTTGCGACATCTCTAAACGAACCTCCGGGGTGTCGATGTTTTCCAACATCTCACGAAGGAACTTGGCGTTGAAGCCAATCTCCATGGGCTCGCCATTGTATTCGCCACTGATGCTCTCCTCCGCTTTGTTGGAGTAGTCCATGTCTTCTGCCGTGATGTTCGTGGCAGATTCAGAGAGGGTGATGCGAATCTGATAGGTGGACTGGTTGGAGTAGATGCCCACTCTTCGGATAGACTTGATCAACTCTTCGCGGGAGACGGTCAACACATTGTGGTTCTCCTTGGGGATCACATTCTCATAGTTGGGGTATTTACCCTCCTTCAAGGATGAATAGAGTGTGAAGTTGCTGAAGCTGAAGCAAATATGATTGGTCTCTTTGGAGTAAGTCACGTGAATGTCCTCGTTGACGCCGGGGAGGATGTTCTTGAGATGCCCGAGCGGTTTCTTGGGCAGGATGAAGGAGACATATTCATCAGTCTTGACGGTCGCATTGGTATAGCGGACCAACTTGTGCGCGTCGGTGGAGACAAAGGAGATGCCTTCCTCGGAGAGCTCGCAAAAGACGCCCATCATCGTGGGACGCAGCTCGTCAGTACCGGTGGCGAAGAGCGTCTTGCTGATAGCGCGATGCAAGATGGTGGCGGGGATGTCGAAGTTTTGCGGGTTCTCGATCTCGGTAGGACGCGGGAACTCGTCACCATTGAAGCAGGGTGCGTCATATTCCCCGTTGGCCGCACGGAATTTGAAGATGTTCTTCTCCTCTTCGATGGCGAAGACGATCGGGGTCTCCGGGATCAACTTCAGGGTCTCCAAAAGGATCTTGGACGGCACAGCCACACAACCTTCACCTTCCACGTTGTCCAACTCAATGACGGCGGTCATCGTGGAATCCATGTCCGATGCCATCAGATACAATTTCTCATCCTTGATGGTGAAGAGAAAGTTGTCTAATATGGGCAGAGAGTTGTTGGAACCGATGACACCGCTGATGGCGCTCAGGTTGTGGAATAAAACATTTCGAGAAATGATAAATTTCATACTTTTACCTTATTTTGAATTAAGCCGCAAAGATATACTTTTTTTGCTTTCTAAAAAAAAATCCGACCCATATACGAGATTTTTCTATTTTTGCGTTTTCGTAGATGTTCTATTATGAAAAAATTGTTATTCGTCATATTGTCTTTATGTTCAATCACTTTGTTCGCCCAGGTGGATACCTCCAATATCAACCGGAAAGACGCATCGGGGCGTAAGCAGGGCGTTTGGAAAAAGTATGAGCATGGTAAACTGGCCTATGAAGGGCAGTTTCGCAATGATGTTCCCTATGGTGTTTTCAAGTATTATCGGCCGAATGGCACTGTGAAAAGCAAATCCGAGTTTGTGGAAGGTGTCCACAAGGTGAAGACAGTCATGTATCATGAAAATGGTCAGAAAGCTTCTGAAGGGTTGTTCGTGGATCAGCTGAAAGACGGACAGTGGCTCTACTATTCGAATCATGGAACGCTCATCACGGAGGAAAACTATCTCCGGGGAGTGAGGTCTGGAGACTGGAAGACCTATTCTGCCCAGACGGGTGTCTTATTGGAGGAGCGGCATTTCCTGAACGGCAAACTCGACGGGGTTCACAAGACCTACTATGAGGATGGAAAGGTCAGCCTGGAGGAACGCTATGTGGATGGGCTTCAAAACGGCCGATGCACGGCTTACTATCCTTCCCAAAAGATCTCCTCCACGGGTGAACTGCTCAAAGGACACCGGATTGGCGATTGGGACTACTATGATTCCAACGGCAAGATCCGTTCCACAGTACATTATGAGGAGGGCAAAGAATCGAAGAATTACATCTACCTATATAGGCAAGGGGTCGGGCAGAAGCTTAACCAGGACCTTGTGGCCTATTTTATGAAATATAATGATCAGAGTACCATGGTGGTACTGCATAATGGCAAGAAAATGATGATTGATGAGAGCCTGGAAGATGTGGAGACCTGGGCCGACTTCCTCGTTTTTACGAGAATCACCCCCGGCATCATCTCTTCCAATGAGGCCATTGTCGGCTATTCTCAAGTGGAGGATGGCGGTGATGATGCCATCATCGTCAAACTTCGGCCGGCTCCCGATGAGACCATCTACACCGAAGGGGTTTATGCCCGCATGATCAAGAATTTGTTTAACACATCGATGCCTGAAGAGTAACCTTTCTTCACGCCTTAAAACTGATTTTTTATGAGAAAATTTTGGACGATTTTATTCGTTTTGCTGCCTTTTGCACTTTTCACACAGACTGAATACACCTTTCATGCCTATCGCGGTGTGGTGGATGACGGATACAACTTCTGGGTCTCTGTGCCCGACACCTATCGGGAAGGACAGGATACCATGCCTGCCATCGTGTTCCTGCACGGACACAGCCTCTGTGGTACGGACCTGAACCGTGTTCGCAAATATGGTTCGCTCGATGCCATCTCGATGGGACGCGACATCAACGCCATTGTGATTGCCCCGCAGAACCCCGGAGGGCCTTGGAATGCCCAGAAGGTGATTCGCGTGTTGGACTATGTGCAGTCTCACTATGACATCGACTCCAACCGGATTGCGCTCGTGGGGATGAGTCTGGGCGGTTACGGCACCTTTGAGGTGGCGGCGACCTATCCCGAGCGATTCTCCGCGGCGATGGCCTTGTGCGGCGGCAGCTCCAGGAAGGAGTTCTGTGGCCTTAACAAACTTCCGCTCTGGATTATCCATGGCACGGCCGACAATGCCGTTCCCATCAGCCAGTCTGAGAAGATTGTGGCCGCCATGAAAGATTGCGGTCCCACCAAGCTCTTGCGCTTCGACCGCTTCAAAGGTATCAACCATTCCCAACTCGCCAAGATGTTCTACCTGCCTGACACCTACCGCTGGCTGCTCAGTCACAACAAGGCTGACCGGACGTTGAACAAGAGCATCTCTATCACCGTGACGGATATGAACGAAGCCTATCAGAATATCGACCGCACTGCCAACAAGATCTCCGTCGTCAACCATGGACGCAGTGGGGTGGAGCGTGTCGTGCAAAACGATCCTGACACGGCAAAGACCGCTGCTCCGGCGACGCCAGCTCCGAAAACCACGAAGCCCAATACCTCGAAGAGTACCCCTTCCGTGCATGTGGTCAAGAAGGGCGACACCCTCTATTCCATCGCCAAGCGTTATCACACGACCGTGGAGAAATTATGCAAGATCAACCATATCAAGGAGACCAGCATTCTTTCGTTGGGACAGAAGATAAAATTGCGTTAGACAGGGTGTGGGTGTTGAAAAAAATGTACATTTGCCGTTCGGGAAACAAGACTTCCGACCGTATTTAATTGCCAATATTCTAGATTTTTAAGCATGGAGAAAGAGCATATAGCCGAGAACACGAAACAGCAGCGAAACATTTCTTATAACCGGATCGAACAGGTGCTGGGATCAACGGGAAAGTTGACCCCTCAAGCCCTGGAATTCGAGGAGGCGGTGCTGGGCGGTCTGATGATCGACACAGAGGCGGTCAGCACAATCCTTGGGACGATCACCTTTCAGATGTTCTACAAGGAAGCTCATCAGCATATCTTCCGGGCAATTGAGGAACTGTATCGCGCAGAACAGCCCATCGACCTGCTCTCGGTCACGAACCAGCTGCGAAAAGACAAGATGCTGGATGTCGTGGGCGGTGTCTCCTATCTGGCTTCCCTCACCAACAAGATCACCTCATCCGCCAACATCCAATACCATGCCCGTATTGTGATGGAGAAGTACGTGCTCCGTGAGCTGATCAAGAATTGTAGCGCCATCATTGAGGATGCGTACGATGAGTCAAAAGATGTGCTCGATCTGTTGGATCTCTCTGAGACCAGAATCTTCAATATCATCGAGCAAAACTTCAAAAGAGACAGTAAACCATTACATCAGGTAGTGCAGGCAACCATCAAGGAACTCAATGAGTTGCGAAATGCGGACTCAGATCTGCATGGGGTGCCTTCCGGCATACGCACCATTGACCAGAAGACAGGCGGTTGGCAGAAGACTGACCTGATCATCCTGGCTGCCCGTCCTGGTATGGGTAAGACCTCCTTTGTGCTCTCCGTGGCGCGCAATGCTGCCATACAATATGACAAGCCGGTGGCCTTTTTCTCCTTGGAAATGTCTTCCCAGCAGTTGGCTCAGCGTCTCTTCTCTTTGGAGTCGGGCATCAATGCGGAGAAAATTGCCAAGGGTGACCTGAGCGACGATGAATGGGTGAAGCTGATGGACAGCATCGGCAAGTTGGAGACCTCCAACCTGATCATTGACGATACGCCGGCCATCTCCATTTTCGACCTTCGCGCCAAGTGCCGTCGGTTGAAACACCAATATGATATCCAGATGATCATTGTGGACTACCTGCAGTTGATGACCGTCGGTGGAGAAAACAACAAGACTGGCAACCGTGAACAGGAAATCAGCTATATCTCCCGTTCACTGAAGGCATTGGCCAAGGACTTGAATGTCCCCGTGATTGCCTTGTCGCAGTTGAGTCGCCAGACCGAGAACCGCGCCAACTCCCGCCGGCCCCAGCTCTCCGACCTTCGTGAGTCCGGTTCTATCGAACAGGATGCCGACATGGTGCTGTTCATCTATCGTCCTGAGTATTATAAGATGGATACCTTTGAGGACAATACGCCGGCGCAAGGCATTGCAGAGATCATCTTTGAGAAAAACCGTCATGGAAGCACGGGCGGTCTTCGCGTGCGCTTCCAGGCTCAATATACCAAGTTCTCCGATCTGGACGAAGGCTATTTCGACGACACTGCCGGTGCCACCCCTGATCCTGCTGCGTTGCTGATGCCCACTATCCGTCCAAACACCAATTTCGACGTGGTGGAATCTTCTATCAATCAAGCGGAACAGACACCGCCGGCATCTAACTTCTCGGATGAGCTTCCTTATTAACAGGCCGTTTCATTAATCTTCGCTCCGATGAAAAAATTGTCAATGGAAGAGTTGCATCGTGTGACTCCTGAACAGTTCAAATCCCAGGACAAGTACCCCTTGGTGATGGTGCTGGATAACATCCGAAGCATGAATAACATAGGCTCCATCTTCCGCACCTGCGATGCCATGAATGTGGAGAAACTCTATCTTTGTGGGATAACGGCCTGCCCGCCTCAGAAGGAGATTGCCAAAACGGCTCTGGGCGCAACGGAGAGTGTGAATTGGGAGTATGTGGAAGATGTGGCGGAACTGGTGCGCCGTCTCAAAGAGGAGCAATACACCATCGCCGTGGTGGAGCAAACCGACACGGCCGTCATGTTGCAGCAGGTTGATTTTAAGCAGTATGAAAAGCTTTGCTTGATTGTGGGAAACGAGGTCTTTGGGGTTACGGATGCCGTGTTGCCCCTTGCTGACTTGGCCGTGGAGATTCCCCAGTTCGGGACCAAACACTCTCTGAATGTGACCATTGCCGCCGGGATAGTACTATGGGAGGCGGTCAGGCAGATCGCCCTGCTCTAGGGCATAGCGGATCCAAGCACCTTATTTTTTCAGAAAACAGTAAGCGTAATTCATTTTTTTTCTTATTTTTGCCCTTTCTGATTCTTTGGGGGTCAGAAGGTTATGTTTTATTGTTTATACGTTCAGTTATGATTACACTTTTACGTATTGGTACAACGGAGATTATCGTTATTGTGTTGCTGGTGTTGCTTCTCTTTGGCGGCAAGAAGATTCCCGAACTGATGAAAGGATTGGGCAAGGGTGTCCGCAGTTTCAAGGAGGGGATGAGTGAGATCGAGAAGGATCCGGCCGAGAAAACCGATTCTTCTGCGAAGGCGGAGGATTCATCTACGGATAATGTTGCTCAAGAATAATGGCTTCCGATAACTCGCCGTCTTTTTGGGACCATCTTGACGAGTTACGATCTGTCATTATCCGCTCTCTGATTGTGTGGGCGGCCTGTTTCATGTTGCTTTTTGTCTTGAAAAGATATCTGTTTCTCTTCCTTTTCGCACCGGCATCTTCCGAATTTGTTTCCTATCGGTTGATGTGCCGTCTGGCTGTCTGGCTTCACCTGCCGTCCCTTTGTCCGAGTGCTTTTGAGGTTTCTTTCATCAATGTGGAGCTGGCTGCGCAGTTTGTGGTGCACCTGCAGGCGGCATTTTGGGGAGGTATGGTTCTGGCGTCACCGTTTATCGTCTATCAGCTGTATGGTTTTGTGCTGCCGGCGTTGTACGAACGGGAGCGTCGCTATTTCGGCTCGGTGCTCGTCAGCGCGATACTGCTCTTCCTCTGTGGGGTGCTCCTGAATTATTTTATCATTTTCCCGTTCACTTTTCGCTTCTTGGGTACCTATCAGGTGTACGAGGGGGTTGTCAATCAGATCTCCCTTACCTCCTATATTGGCGCAATTCTCTCAATGAGTCTTATTATGGGGTTGCTCTTCGAAATTCCCATATTGGCCTATTTTTTTGCTCGCATGGGGATCATTACCGCGGAGATGCTCAAGCGCTATCGGCGTCATGCGATCCTCGCCATCGTGATTCTCGCGGCGGTGATCACCCCGACGGGCGATGCGTTCACCCTGATGCTTGTCTCTGTACCGATATGGCTCCTCTATGAACTCAGTATCTGGATTGTGAAAAGACAAGGGAGGTTAGCCTTAACTGGAAATAATAACCATAACCTATAACCAAAGAATAATAACCTTAACATTTATCAATATGCTAAAGAAAATCAGAACGATATTAGCCATCGTGATGCTTGTGTTGGTCACGTTGCTCTTTTTGGGAGTCTCATGGCGCATTAACTTGTGGTTTGGCTTTGTGGCCAAGATCCAGTTCCTGCCGGCCGTCCTCTCTTTCAATGTGGTGGTCCTGATCTTGTTGCTGCTGTTGACGCTGCTTTTCGGGCGCATCTACTGTAGTGTCATCTGCCCCTTGGGCATTATGCAGGATTGCTTTTCCTGGCTCCATGGCAAATTCAAGAAAAACCGTTTTTCATTCTCTCCCGAGAAGAAATGTCTTCGATACATTGTCTTGGCACTCTTCGTGATCATGTTGGTCGTTGGGGTGACGCCAGTGACTACGCTGTTGGCTCCCTACAGCGCTTACGGACGTATCGTGAATACGTTGTTCAAGCCTCTTTACGAGATGTTGAACAATGCGTTGGCGCACTATGAAGCCCAACATAATCTCTATCATTTCTCGGAGGTGGAGATCTGGATGCGCAGTGTCACTACCTTCGTGGTGGCGATCGTCACCCTGTTGGCTTTGGCGGTGTTGGCGTGGCGTCATGGGCGCACGTATTGCAACACCATCTGCCCGGTGGGCACGTTCCTCAGCTTTATTTCCAGATTTTCTCTGCTGAAAGTGTCCTTTGACAAGGATGCTTGCAAGCAGTGCGGTCTCTGTGAGAAGAACTGCAAGGCGTCGGCCATCGACTTCAAGAACTGCAAGGTTGACTACTCTCGTTGTGTGGTCTGTGGCGACTGTCTGGAGAAGTGCAAGTTTGACGCGTTGCATTACGGTCGTGTCTCCAAGGCGCCGGTTGCCGTGGAGGAGAAAGCAGAAACGGTGGATGAGGGCCGTCGTTCCTTCCTCTTGGGGGCGGGACTGATGACGGCTACGGTGGCCATGGCCCAACCCAAGGTCAAGGTGGATGGCGGGTTGGCGGTCATCGAAGACAAGGTGGCGCCGGAGCGCAAGACGCCCATCACGCCGCCAGGTTCCATCTCAGCGCAGAATATGCAGCACCACTGCACGGCATGCCAGCTTTGCGTGTCGGCATGTCCTAACCACGTCTTGCGGCCATCCAAGTCGTTGATGACCTTCATGCAGCCGGAGATGTCCTTCGAACGGGGCTATTGTCGTCCCGAGTGTACCCGTTGCAGTCAGGTGTGTCCTACTGGGGCCATCCGGCCTATCACGCCGGAGCAGAAGACGGAGGTGCATGCCGGATACGCTGTCTGGCTGAAGGAGAACTGCATCCCGCTGACAGACAAGGTCAGCTGCGGCAACTGTGCCCGACATTGTCCCACCGGGGCCATCCAGATGGTGGATTATGAAGGTGCCAAGGTGCCCTCTATCGATACGGCAAAATGTATTGGCTGTGGCGCTTGTGAAAACCTTTGCCCCGCCCGTCCTTTCAGCGCTATCTATGTGGAAGGCAACGTTATGCATCATTTACAATAACCTTTAGAATTGAACAGCACTATGGATAGAAGAGAATTTATCAAGCATATTGGCGGCGCCGCGATGGCTGCATCTCTGCTGGCTGCCTGCAAGAAAAACGATACCCCTGCCCCCGGCGTCTCCGGCCTGGACGGGAATGGCTCGATGACCTACCGTACGAACCCGAATACCAATGACAAGGTCTCGCTGCTGGGCTATGGTATGATGCGCTTGCCTGTCGAGGCGGGGGGCACGATGCGGGAGAATCCCGATTCGCCCATCAACCAGGAGCTGGTAAACCAGCAGGTGGACTACGCCCTGGAGCACGGCGTCAACTATTTCGATACCTCTCCAGCCTATTGTCAGGGGAAGTCGGAAGGCAGTACGGGCATCGCCTTGTCGCGCCATCCACGCGATCGCTACTTTATCGCCACCAAGCTCTCCAATTTCAGTCCTGCCACATGGTCCCGGCAAGCATCCATTGAGATGTTTGAAAAGTCTTTGAAGGAGCTGAGGACGAACTACGTGGACTATCTGTTGCTGCATGGCATCGGAATGGTGGGGGAGGATATGGACGGAATTGAGGTCTTCAACAAACGCTATATGGGCAATGGAGTGCTGGATTGGCTGGTAGAGCAGAAAAAGAGCGGACGCATTCGCAATTTGGGGTTTTCCTATCACGGCGACATCAAGGTGTTTGATATGCTTTTGAAGTGGCATGACGAAGGACGCTACCATTGGGATTTCGCCCAGATAGAGTTGAACTATCTGGACTGGCACTATGCCGATGAGATCAACCCTCGGAATACGGATGCCGAGTATCTGTATATGGAGTTGCACAAGCGAGGGATCCCGGCGGTTATCATGGAGCCTCTTTTGGGTGGCCGTCTGGGCACGCTGCCCGACTATATTGTCAAGCGTATGCAAGAACGGGAGCCGCAGACGCCGCCTGCACGTTGGGCTTTCCGCTATGCCGGAACCCCGGAAGGCGTGTTGACGGTCCTCAGCGGCATGAGCTATATGGAACACCTGGTGGAGAATGTGGCCACCTATTCACCGCTACGCCCCATCACGGAGGATGAGAACACTTTCCTGATGCAGATCGCCGACGAGGTGTATAACTTGAAGAACATCCCCTGCACGGCCTGCAGCTACTGTATGCCTTGCCCGTATGGACTGGATATCCCGACCATCTTCTCCCATTATAACAAGTGCATTTCCGAAGGCAACATGCCTAATCCGGAGCACCCGACCGCCACTTACAAAAAGGCACGGAGGGCGTTTCTGATAGGCTATGACCGGAGTGTCCCCAAGTTGCGTCAGGCTAGTCATTGCATCGGCTGCAACCAGTGCCTGTCGCATTGTCCCCAGCGCATCAACATCCCAGAGGAGATGCGGCGGATTGACGAATATGTGGAACAGCTGAAACGTTCTTGACATCAAGCTGATTTTTTTGTATCTTTGCCCGATTTTTCGCAAAGGTACTTTACATGCTCAAAGACAAGAAAATATGTGTGGTGCTGCCCGCCTACAATGCAGCCATGACCCTTCGTAAAACCTACGAAGAGATACCTTTGCATGTGGTGGATGAGGTGATCTTGGTGGACGACCATTCCTCGGACGGCACGCTGGAGGTGGCTCGCCAGCTGGGTATTCGCCATATTATCCATCATGCTGAAAACAAGGGCTATGGCGCAAACCAGAAGAGTTGCTATAACCAGGCATTGGCATTGGATGCCGATGTGGTCATCATGCTCCATCCTGACTATCAATATACCCCGAAGCTGATTGAGTCGATGGCCTATCTGATTGTCAATGAGGTATACCCTGTGGTGCTCGGTTCCCGTATCCTGGGCAAAGGCGCCATCCGCGGCGGCATGCCCCGCTACAAGTACTTCTTCAACCGTTGCCTGACCCTTTTCCAGAATCTGGTGATGAATGAGAAGCTGTCGGAATACCATACCGGCTATCGCGCCTTCTCGGCGGATGTCCTGCGAAAGATCAACTATATGGCCAATTCGGATGATTTTGTCTTCGACAATCAGATGCTGGCGCAGATATTTTATACCGGTGCCGAGATTGCTGAGATTACCTGTCCTACCAAGTATTTCCCCGAAGCGTCATCCATTAATTTTAAAAGAAGCGTGAAGTATGGCTTTGGGGTGCTCTGGACCGCCTTGCAATATCGCTTGCAAAAATGGCACTTGGGGCATTTTAAAATTTTTGAAAATTGATAAAAAACATAAGTTTATGAGAAAGAGTAAATTAGGATTAAATTTTGATCAAGTCGATGATGCCAAACGGTTGGCCAAAAACATTGCGGAGCAGATCCAGCAGTTTGTGGATGGCTACACGACCGTCACGGTGGAGCGTACCCTCTGCCGCCTGATGGGCATTGATGGTGTCGACGAGAATGAGGTGCCGCTGCCGAATAGGGTGGTGGACTCCTTGCTTGACAAGGGTGTGCTGAACCAAGGTGTGCTCTACTATCTGGGCAATGCCATTTTGGAGACGGGCAAGTCTCCGCAAGAGATTGCGGAGGCGGTTTCCGGTGGCCAGTTGGACATTACAACGTTGCCCACACATCCACTGACAGACATCCAGAAGGCTGTACAACCCTTCATTGAGGCTTGTCTGACCCGCATCAAGGGCAATGTGGCCAAGCGTAACGAGTATCTTTCCACCATTGGCGAGGGTCCGAAACCGTACCTCTACATTATCGTGGCTACGGGCAACATCTATGAGGATGTGGTCCAAGCACAGGCAGGTGCCCGCCAGGGTGCCGATGTCATCGCGGTGATCCGTACCACTGGCCAGAGCCTGCTCGACTATGTGCCATACGGTGCCACGACCGAAGGCTTCGGTGGTACTTTTGCCACTCAGGAGAACTTCCGCATCATGCGTAAGGCACTCGATGAGGTGGGCGAAGAGGTTGGACGTTACATCCGTCTCTGCAACTATTGCTCCGGTCTCTGTATGCCGGAGATTGCTGCCATGGGCGCCTTGGAGCGTCTTGATGTGATGCTGAATGATGCTCTGTACGGCATCCTCTTCCGCGACATCAACCCGCAGCGTACCCTCATCGATCAGTATTTCTCCCGTATCATCAACGGCTATGCTGGTGTTATCATCAACACAGGTGAGGACAACTACTTGACCACTGCCGATGCAGTCGAGGCAGCCCATACGGTGCTCGCCTCCGACCTCATCAACGAGCAGCTGGCCTTGATGGCCGCCCTTCCGGAGGAGCAGATGGGCCTCGGACACGCCTTCGAGATGGACCCGATGCTGGAGAACGGCTTCCTGCTGGAGCTGGCACAGGCCCAGATGACCCGCGAGATCTTCCCGAAGGCTACGCTGAAATACATGCCTCCGACCAAGTTCATGACCGGCAACATATTCCGCGGCCACATTCAGGATGCCCTCTTCAATATGATTGGCATCTGGACGCACCAGGGTATCCAACTGCTGGGTATGCCGACAGAGGCTATCCACACGCCTTTCATGAGCGACCGTTATCTCTCCATCGAGAATGCCCGCTACATCTTCAACGACATGCGCAGCATTGGCGAGGAGATGGAGTTCCGCGAGGGCGGTATCTGTCGCGAACGGGCCAAGACGGTCTTGAACAACACCATCGACCTGCTCAAGCAGATTGAGAAGGAGGGCATGTTCACCGCGCTGGAGAAGGGTATCTTCGGCGATGTGAAACGTCCGATGAACGGTGGCAAGGGCCTCGGCGGTGTCGTCACCAAAGGTGAGTACTACTTTAACCCGTTCATCAAGATGATGAAGGAACGCTGGTAGTCCCAGGTAGTTAACAGTTAGAAGTTTTCAGTTGTCAGTTAAAGAATTATGGAATACGATGTTGATAATCTTCCGGTAGGAACAAGGGTGAGCCACGAGAAATATGGCGAGGGCATCATCAGTCAGAACAACGCGCTGACCTACAAGATCATCTTTGTACGCGGTGGCGAGATTGAGTTTGCCAAGACCTCCGTTTCCTTGGAGGTGATCACTCCCAGTGAGTTGCCGGATGACCAGAAGCCTGCTCTCAGCGTTAAAGACGTGGAGCGTATGATGACCTTTGTGCTGAACAAGTACAATGCCATCGAACACAAGGTGGACTTGGGTCGCAAATGGCAGGGCGGAGTCATGCTGCTCCAACCCGCCAACAAGGATCTCCAAGCCAAAGAGATCCCGATAGAGACCTTCTTCCATAAGATTGTGATGATGCGCGACCGTCTGAGGGTGCTCGAACAGAACATCAACAGCAACGACCATCTGACTGATGAGGAAAAAGTGAACCTGCAACAGTACATCTCCCGCATCTACGGCAGTATGACCTCCTTCAATGTCTTGTTCGAGAATAAGGAGGACTACTTCGTAGGCGCGAAGAGCTGATATTGGTTGACAGTAAGTGAGTTATAATTAACAACTGAACTCCTGAAGCAAACAGATCAAATATATCAATTCAACAATTCAACGATTAAACACTAAAACAACAATAAAATGAGTGGTGGATTATATTCAATGGATCAAAAGGATTTTGATCAGACATTAGACCTTACCAAAGTGAAGCCGTATGGTGACACGATGAATGATGGTAAGACTCAGATAAGTTTCACATTGCCGGTTCCTGCCGGTGATGAGGCCATAGAGGCTGCCAAACAATTGATGAAGAAGATGGGTTTTGAAAACCCGCTGGTCGTCTATAGCAAAGAGCTGACCAAAGGTTTTACCTTCTTTAACTGTTATGGCTCCACGGTTCATACCGTAGACTATTCGACCATCTATGTGCCGAAGGTGGAGTCCACTGTATGGTCCATGGACGAGACAGACGACTTTATCCGGGAGCACATTGGTCGCAAGATCGTTGTGGTGGGTGCCAGCACCGGCACGGACGCGCACACTGTCGGCATTGATGCTATCATGAACATGAAGGGCTATGCCGGTCATTATGGCATTGAGCGTTACGAGATGTTCGACGCGTTGAACATGGGTAGCCAAGTGCCGAATGAGGAGTTCATTGCCAAGGCGGTGGAGATGCATGCCGACGCTCTGCTGGTGTCACAAACGGTGACCCAGAAGGATGTCCATATCAAGAACATGACGGAGCTCATTGAGATGTTGGAGGCAGAAGGCTTGCGCGACAAGCTCATCGTGATTTGCGGAGGCCCGCGCATCACACACGAGCTGGCCAAGGAATTAGGCTTTGATGCTGGCTTCGGCACCAACACCTACGCTGACGACGTGGCCTCCTACATTGCCCAGGAGATGGACAGAAGGATGCACGGCAACAAGTAGTCGAGGAATTTTATTGCATTCTAAAAAAAAAGAGGGATCGTGCTATGGCGCGGTCCCTCTTTTGGTTTGTTCGTTGTCGGTTATTAGCTAAAAGCCAATAGCCAAAGGCTAACGGCTAATTCTCTAGCACTAACTTCTTGAATTTCTCATGCCGTCCTTCGTCCTGCAACAGCAAGTTGAGCTTGAACTGACCGTCGCGTTTCCCCTCCGCTATGCATTGGGCCTTGAAGGTTTCGAAGGAATTGTGCTGCAGCCTGTGAGACACAGGGTCCTTTACGCGCAACGAGTCACGCTTCGACTTGTATTCCTGATTGTATTCCTTCAGTAACTCATCGACTCGTTGGGTGAAGATTTCAGCCTGCTCCTGTGTTGTTTCCAGATTTTCAAACTCATAGTAGAACCGATAGGCAGAGAGATCCAGATCAGCGAAACCAATGAAGAAATGCAAAGGCATTTGCAACTCCTTCTCGGCGGCACGCACGGCCTCTATAAACTGACGTTCATGCAGTTTTTCTCCTGTCATGGTGACGATGCCATTGACTTTTTGAACCAAGAATACCGATGGAGTGTTCCAATAGCGTGGTCCCACTTCAATCAGGTCGTTCATATTATAGCGGTAGAGTCCAGCGTAGGTGGTTACGTAAGTGATGTACCGTTTTCCGGTTTGCAGTTCATGAAGTTGCCAGAAGCGTTTGTCGTTGTCAGGCTTGTCCATATCCTCTTCAGCGACAAATTCATAATAGTGCATGTGCGGGCAAAGGACTGTGTTGCTGGTGTCATCCACCACCAGGCCGAAACGGCATTCGGTGGCATAGTAGGAGAATTCCTGATGGAAGGTCTGTGCGGGGAAGGAGTCCTTGAATTTGTCAAGATATACCTTGGTGTTGCCACATTTCCAGGTGGTGAGCAGCTGGAAGTCGGGCCAATAGTGTTTGGGTAATACAGTGCCATACTTCGCTTTCAGAGCGCGGAGTTCAGCGGCCCTTTCGGGATTCGGCTTCATGAAGGGTTTGAACGATTCGCGGATTCGATCAGGCACGTTCATGGATGCATTCAAGGTTCCCTTTTCAATATCTTCCACATACTGATCAAAATACTCGTTCACGTTGTTTTGCATTTCCACGATGGTGGAGGGGTTGGCAGTGATGATAAGGGTGGTGTTGTGCTCAATGCCAAACCGCATGATCGAGTAATATCGGGCTGTGTAGTCCTCAATCTCATAGATGGTGAAAGGGTAGGGTGAAAGGTCCTTCATCCATTGAGGGCAGTCGCGTTGGGAAAAGCCGGAGATGGAACCACAGATGGTGCCGTCGGGCGCATATCCTTCGATGACCTTGCCCACAATGCTGACCAACTTGCCCGCAAATACCTTTCTTCGATTACGAATCATCGTGTAAAGCCAAGCCAAGTTCATTTTCCCATACACATCCCTGAGATAGCGCTGGGTGATGGGTATCCATTTGGGCTCTTTGGTGGTGCCTGAAGTGGTGGCATAGAGTGCAGGTTTGCCTGGGAAGAGGATATTTGACTCCCCATTCTTATGCCGCTCCACGAATGGCCGCAAATCTTCATAGTCGTTGGGCTGCACGTTCTGTTGGTATAGTTTGTACAGCGCGACATCGTCTTGAGCTTTGAGGATGTCCTTGAAATGATGTACGCGCCCATATTCGGTATTCTGTGCTATGGCAAGTATTTCTCGAAGGGTTTTCTCTTGGCACTTGCGCGGATTTTTTGCAGATCTTGCAAAATTCCTGTACTGTAAACCTCCGGCTACACCCAAAAGAAAATTAGGGACAATGGGTTTGGTGAGTTTTTCCATGTATAAAACATATTGATGGCTGAATGTTAGGGAAATTAGTCTTTGATGACAAGCTTTTTGAACTTTTCATGTCGTTTTTCATCCTGAAGCAGCAATTGCAGCTTGAACTGGCCGTCGCGGGCGCCCTCGGCAATGCATTGTGCTTTGAAGGTCTCAAAAGATTCAGGAATCATACGGTAGGTCTCGGGCATCTTCAGACGTAAGGAGTCGCGCTTGGTCTTGTACTCCACGTTGATGCGCATCAGGATCTCATCCACCTTCTCGGTGAATTTCTCTGCCTGCTCTTGGGTGACACTCTGATCCTCGAATTCATAGTAGAATTGATATCCGAGGATATTCAGATCGGCAAAGCCAATGAAGAAGCGAGTTTTCAGTCCAGTAGCCTCTTCCGCTTCGTGAATAGCCTCAATGAACTGGCGTTCGTGCAATTTCTCACCGGTGATGGTCACAATGCCGTTTACCTTCTGGATGAGATGCACGGTCGGGGTGTTCTGGAAGTTGGGGCCTACCTCTAACAAGTCGTTCATGTTATAACGATAGAGGCCGGCGAAGGTGGTCACAAACGGGCAATAGCGCTTGCCTTCCTTGAGCTCGTGCAGTTGCAGGTAGGTGGGGTTCGGGTTGTCGAGGTCGGCTTCGTCGATGAACTCGTAGTAGTGGAAATGGGGGAAGAGCACCGTGTTGTTGGTGTCGTCCATGACCAGTCCGAAACGGCATTCAGAGGCAAAATAGCCAAATTCCTGATGCAGCATGGTCTTGGGGTAAGAATCTTTGAACTTGTCGAGATAGACTTTCGTGTTGCCGCATTTCCAGGTGTTGAGAATCTGAAGGTTAGGCCAGTAGTGTTTGGGTAATACTTTTCCATACTTCGCCTTCATGGCGCGCAATTCGGCTGCGCGCTCCGGGTTGGGCTTCAGACAAGCCTCTATCTCCGCACGGATCTCCGGATCGATGTTCAAGTCGGCCTTCAGGGTTCCGTGCTCGATGTCGTTTACATACTCGTCATAAAACTTGTTAACGTTGTTCTGCAACTCCACGATGGTTGAAGGGTTGGCAGTCACGATGAGCGTGATGTCCTGCTCGATGCCCATACGCATGAGCACATAGTAGCGGGCATTGTAGTCGGCGATGCTGTAAACACACTGCGGGTTGGAGTAGAGCACCTTCACAAAGTTGGGGCAGTCGCGTTGGGTAACGCCTGATACGGAACCGAAGACGGTGCCATCGGGCGCATATCCCTCAATAACCTTCCCAACAATGGAGAGTATCTTGCCACTGAACACCTTCGGTTTGTTCTGGATGAAGTTGTAGAGCCATACCTTGGTCATCTTGCCGTAGATGTTGCTCAGATACTCCTGCGTGATGGGTATCCACTTCGGTTCAGAGGTCGTGCCGGAGGTGGTGGCATAAAGGATCGGCTTGCCCGGGAACAGAATGTTAGCCTCACCATGTTTGTGACGCTCCACGTAGGGACGCAGATCCTCGTAATCGTTCACCTTGACTTTTTCCTGATAACGCTTGTATAATTCCGTGTCATTCGGAGCTTGTAAGATATAGTCGAAGTCGTGCTCTTTGCCATAGACCGTGTCTTTGGCATACGTCAAAATGTTTCTTAATGTCTGTTCACTCGAAAGTCTGGGGTTCTTGGTGGCTTTCTTTAATTGACGGTATTGGATTCCGCCTGCCATGCCCAACAGTGCGTTGGCAACCAACATTCTTTTCAATTCCATTTTCGATAAAATTTGGTTAGTACTGAAATGAAGCGGCAAATATACATTTTTTTGGCGTAGTTATTCACATTTTTTAAGAAAGAGATTTTGGCAGTTAGCTATTAGCCATTAGCCATTATCTGCTCCCTTTCATCTTGATTTCAAAAAAAGTATATCTTTGCTCTCCATTATTTGCTGGGATTCATGATGAAAGCTATATACATATATTGTAAGCGGAATCACAAGAGCTTTTGGCTGTTGGGATTGCTCTTTCTCTGCTTAGGCATGGCGAATGGCCGGCAGGTTACGGAGAGACGGACTGTGCCAGCGTTTAACTCCATCTACAATCGTTCGTTCCTGGACATCCGCTATGTGCAAGGACAGCAGTACAGAGTGGTTATCGAGATGGAAGAGTCTTTGATTCCGCAGGTGGCGACCGAAGTGGAGAAGGGCGTGCTGAAAATATATCTGAAAGGGACGGTCACCATGCATGCTTCAGACAAGTACCGGGTTGTGGTCTATGCCCCCTTCCTGGTGGAGGCATGTAACGATGGCCCAGGGGTGATGGATCTGGGGACCATGTCAGGCTCCACTTTCTATGCCGACAATGCCGGAGAGGGGAGTCTGTTCCTCTTTTTCGAACCATACGAAGATATGTTTGCCTACGCCAAGGTGCGAATCCGGAACCGCTCGTCCGGAACCGTTCATGTTGATTGTGAAGCCGGTAGCGTGGAGATTGAGAGCGAGGGGGAGGGATATATGGAAGTCACGGGCTGGACGTCGAACTTGCGTGTCAACAATATAGGTGCAGGCGACATCAATGCCACAGACCTGCAGGCAGAACGGGCCAACGTCAAGCTGAATGGTCTGGGAAGGATCTATGTGAATGTCAGCGTCACCACGTGGGTCTCTGCCGATGGAGGCGGACTGGTGGAGATTTTTGGGGATTCGGAGGTGGTGGAGTACTGAAACCACGAAGACAGAAAACCACGAAGGGCACAAAGGGCACAAAGAGTTGATGATGAAAGTGTGTAAAATAAAAAAGGCCTCCGATAGGGGGCCTTTAATGGTTTGACAATCAACCGATTTAGCCTTTCAGAGCTTCTGCACCGCTGACGATTTCGATCAGTTCGTTGGTGATGGAGGACTGGCGGGCGTTGTTGTACTTCAACTTCAGGTCGCGTAAGATCTCCGTGGCGTTGTCGGTGGCCTTGGTCATGGAGATCATGCGGGCGCCGTGTTCGGAGGCGATGGAGTCGCACAGGGTCTTGTACAACTGCGTGCGCATGATCTTCGGAATCAGCTCTTCCAGCACCTCTTGCGGCGACGGTTCGATGATGTAGTCGTTGCTGGAGGCGGTCTCCTGTTCACTGTCCATATTGGTGATGGGCAGGAACGGTTCTACGGTGACCCGTTGCGTAGCAGCGTTCAGGAACTGGTTGTAGACGATGTCCACCTTGTCGATCTCGCCTTTCAGGAATTGCTGTGTCAGTTGGTCGCAGATAGCTGCTACCTCGGTGAAGTTGGGGTTGTCGATGAGGGCTTCGTTGCTCTGCATGACAGGGTAGAGGCGGGACAGCTGCTCGCGACCCTTCTTGCCCAAACAGATCAGTTGCAGGTTGCCTGCTTTGAACTGTTCTGTGTATTGTGATTCTACGAGGTGGTTGACGGCCTTCACGATGTTGGCATTGAAGGCACCGCATAGACCTTTGTTGGAGGTGATGACCACCAAGACAACCTTCCCGGGGGAGCGCTGCTCAAAGAGCGGCATATTCTCCAAAGAGGCGGAAGCGGTGGAGAGATCTCTCATAATCTCATTGAGCTTTTCAGAGTAGGGGCGCAGATACTGGATGGAGCTCTGGGCACGTCTCAATTTGGCAGCAGAGACCAGTTTCATAGAGCTGGTAATCTTCTGTGTGGACTCAATGGAGCTGATGCGGGTTCGTATTTCTTTGAGGTTTCCCATAATTATCTCACTTCAAATGATTTGACCACTTCGGCGCAGGCATTTTCCAGTTGTTTCATGGTCTCATCGTCAATCTTGCCGGAGCGCAATACGCCTAACACGTCCTCATGATGGTCGTGCATGTAGTTCAGGAAGGAGATCTCGAACTTGCGGATGTCGGCGATGGGCACATTCTGAAGCAGGCCTTTGGAGCCGCAGAAGATGATAGCGATCTGTTCTTCCACCTTGTAGGGCGTGTATTGCGGTTGTTTCAGGATCTCCACATTGCGGGCGCCCTTGTCGAGCACATATTGGGTTGCTGCGTCCACGTCGGAGCCGAACTTGGCGAAGGACTCCATCTCGCGGTATTGTGCCTGGTCGAGTTTCAGGGTTCCGGCCACCTTCTTCATAGACTTGATTTGGGCGTTACCGCCGACGCGGGACACGGAGATACCGACGTTGATGGCGGGGCGCACACCGGCGTTGAAGAGGGAGGTCTCCAAGAAGATCTGACCATCGGTGATGGAGATCACGTTGGTAGGGATGTAGGCGGATACGTCGCCGGCCTGCGTCTCGATGATGGGCAGAGCAGTCAGGGAGCCGCCGCCTTTCACCTTGCCCTTCAGGCTTGCGGGCAGATCGTTCATCTTGGCGGCAATCTCATCGGACTCGATGATCTTGGCAGCTCTCTCCAGCAGACGGGAGTGCAGGTAGAAGACATCGCCGGGGTAGGCTTCACGTCCAGGCGGACGGCGGAGCAGCAGGGAGACCTCACGATAGGCGACGGCCTG
>JAFYEU010000082.1 GCA_017544105.1 Bacteroidales bacterium | reverse complement strand
GCACCGCCGCCACCGCCGCCACCGATAGCGGCGTCTAGCTCCACATAGAACATCTTCTTGGGTGGAGGAGGGGGAATCAGGGACTTCAGACTGCTCACCAACAGTAACACCACAATGAGCGCCATCGTAACCAGTGTCACGATGCTCGGAAGGATGTTGTCTTTACGATTGTCTTGTTCCGTTCTCATTTTGCTTCAGTGGCCAGTACCATTTTATATCGTTGTTCCTCGGGGAAACCTTCGTTCAATTCGTTGAGTACATCCATCAGGGCGACCACATTCTCCACAGGCACGCTCTTGTCAGCGCGCAGAATGATGGAGTGGTTGTCGGAGTTGTCTTGCAAGATGGCATTTTGCAAGGCAGGCAACAGCTCCTCGTATGGAGTGGGTTGGGCATTCGATCCCTCAGGATTCACAAAGTAGAGCAGGTCTTCATTGATATAGACTTCCACATCCTTGGTCACCAACTGCTTGTCGGCGGTGCTTTTCGGCAGCACCAGGTTGATAGCGTTGGGCGATACCATCGTGGAGGTCAGCATGAAGAAGATCAACAACAGGAACACCAGGTCCGACATGGAGGTGGCGCTGAATGTTGTATCTATCTTATTTTGCATCTTGATAGCCATGACTCCCAGCTTTTATGCGTTTTCGTGAAGAAGATCCATGAATTCGGTGGTGCGCACTTCCAACAGATACACGACATTGGAGATCTTGGAAACGATGAAGTTGTGCAGCACCAAGGCGATGACGCCGACGATCAAACCGGCCACGGTGGTGATCATGGCGGTATAGATACCATTGGAGAGCGTGCCGATGTTGAAGTTATTCGGGTCTGCGGCCATGGCGTGGAATGCGGAAACCATACCTACCACTGTGCCCAAGAAGCCTAACATCGGGGAGATGGCAGCGATGGTGGCCAGGGCAGAAACACCCTTCTCCAAACGCTCAACCTCCAGATTGCCTTCATTCTCGATGGCCGTCCGGATGTCCTCCAGCGGATGACCGATGCGCGACAGTCCTTTCTCAATCAGACGGGCGGTCGGCGTGTCATTGTTTTTGCACAATGAGGTTGCAGAATCCAATTTTCCGTCATGGATGAAGTCGCGGATGTTGTTCATGAAGTTGTACTCCTCCTTGGATGCACGGTTCAGCACAATCAGCTTTTTCACGAACAGATAGATGGCGAATCCCAACATCAAAAATAGTGGAATCATAATCCACAAGCTATTTTTGGCGAATACTAAATCAAAATAGGATGTCTCTGTGACTTGAGGCGCTTGGGTGGTGGCGACCTCTGTGGCTTCGGCAGCCTGTGCCATTAATAAGGATAATTGCATAACTCAAATTTTTTAGCAAAAATAATCTCTTCTTGATTAAATTCGTGACATTTGTCTGAAAATTTCAAACAAACTGTTGTTTATAGTGTTATCGCATATCGTTAACCTCTACGTTCGGATATTTGCTCTTGTTGAATACAAATAGGTCGTCTGCCAAGGTGACGTTGCTCTTGAATTGTTCGATGTTATAAGTATATAAGGTATTGTCTTTTTCGTACACAACAATCTTCTTGATTTGCAGATTGTTTTTCTGGATGAACAGCCGGATACGATAGTACGATTGGCTGACTTTAGGGGTCAGATCCACCAGTGTGATGGCTTGGCCGTTGGTGAAATCATCGCGGATGAACTTGGCGCGGAAGTGCTTGTCCCAGTTCTTGAGCAGCAGGCGTGGGTTCATCATGTTGTCATCGTCTTCGGGATCATACTCATAGACGGAGACCTCATTGGTGGATTTCTGATAATTCCAAAGGGAGCTGCCATCGCAGAAGAAGGTCTGACCACCGTATGAGGTGTGATATTTGTTGCCTTTCAGATAAAAGTCGCCTTGGGCGGTGCTGAGTGTCTTGGAGTCTTTGCTGGTCACCAAGGTGTAATGGAACTGCATGGTAGAGAATCCCTGGTATTTTTGGGACACTTTGTTCAGCAACTCGTTGGCGCCTCCATCGGTGTTTTGGGCCATCAGGGCGGTGGTAAGCAGCAGGCAGGTCAGGGCTAGCAGGATCTTCTTCATGGGTGTGGATTTTAAAACAGAAAAATAACGTGGTATAGACACTTTTATTATGTGAAGTTTAAGGAGGTTGATGATCGGGGAGCCGATTCTTGAATGATGGTTGGCCGCCTGGGAGGCTTGTGGCACCATTCTGCCTTACAGCATTCCTTTGGAGGCGAGGAGGTCTTGCAGCTGCGCATCCGTTTTGATGAGCACCTCACGGGGTTTGCTGCCGTTGGCTTGGCCGACGACGCCGAACTCGCACAACTGGTCCATGATGCGGCCTGCTCGGTTGTAGCCTAACTTCATCCTTCGTTGGATGAAGCTGGTGGAGCCTTGCTGGGTCTGCACGATCAGGGTGGCGGCATCTACGAAGAGTGGGTCGATGGCGTCGGAAGAGGTGTCGTCGGGATCATCGAAGATGTCCTCCTTGCCCTTGTCAGGCACATCGGGCAATGCGTAGGGCTCCAACAGTGGGCTGAGTTCGCTCTTCGCTTCGATGTAGTTGACGATGCGCTCCACCTCCGGGGTGTCCACGAAGGCGCACTGTACGCGGATGAGGTCGCTGCCCGTGGTGATGAGCATGTCGCCCTTGCCGATGAGCTGGTCAGCGCCGCTGGCATCCAGGATGGTGCGGGAGTCAATCTTGGAGGCGACACGGAAGGCGATTCTGGAGGGGAAGTTGGCTTTGATACTGCCGGTGATGATGTTGACGGAGGGGCGCTGGGTGGCGATGACAAGATGGATTCCGATGGCACGGGCCAATTGCGCCAGACGTGCCAAGGGAGTCTCCACCTCCCGGCCGGCCGTCATGATGAGGTCGCCGAACTCATCGATAATCAGCACGATGTAGGGCAGGTAACGGTGGCCCATGGCGGCGGAGAGCTGCCTGGAGCAGAACTTCTCGTTGTACTCCTTGATGTTACGCATCTTGGCAGCCTTCAGCAGGTCGTAGCGCTGGTCCATCTCCACACAGAGCGAGTTCAGGGTGCGTACCACCTTCTGGGTGTCCGTGATGATAGGCTCCTCGTTGTCGGGCAACTCCGCCAAGTAGTAGTTCTGGATGGCCGAATAGAGGGTGAACTCCACCTTCTTGGGGTCGATGAGCACAAACTTGAGCTCGGAAGGATGCTTGGTGTAGAGCAGGGAGGTGATGATGGCATTCAGGCCGACAGACTTTCCCTGTCCGGTGGCGCCGGCCACCAACAGGTGCGGCATCTTGGCCAAGTCCACCACAAAAGCCTCGTTGCTGATCGTCTTGCCAATGCCTATCGGCAGGGCGAACTTGTTGTTCTGGAACTTGTCAGAGTCGATAATCTCTTTCATCGACACGATGTTGGCATTCTTGTTGGGCACTTCGATGCCGATGGTGCCGCGACCCGGTATCGGGGCGATGATACGGATGCCCAAGGCGGCCAGACTCAAGGCTATGTCGTCTTCCAGATTCTTGATCTTGCTGATGCGCACGCCCTCCTCAGGCACGATCTCGTAAAGGGTGACCGTCGGTCCTACCGTGGCCGTGATACGCTTGATGGCGATGCAAAAGCTCTTGAGCGTGTTTTCGATGCGATGCTTGTTCTCCAACAACTCCTTCTTGATGTCCTCTTGCTTGGTCTCTGAGTTCTCATGGTCGTCCAACAGGTCGATAGGAGGGAACTCATAGTTGGAGAGTTCTTTGTGCGGATCAAAGGGCTCCAACTCCTTTAACGCTTCCAAGGGATTGGCCGGTTGAGAAACACACTCCTCGGGGAGCTCTTCTTCGGGTGTCTCGTTGACTAATACGGTTTCCGGTTGTTTCGTGACGACCTCAAAGGGTATGTCGTCCTCCTTGTCATAGTCAGGCTTGGATGGTTCGGGAGTGGCGACTTGGGACTCTCCGATCCCTTCTTCCTGGCGGGTTTCGAAGGTGTAGGTGTTTTTGCCCAGGTACTCGTTGGTGAAGACATGATGGTCGGATATGTAGGGATCGTCAAGATCTTGGTGCTCGGAGTCGGTCGAGTCGTTCTTCGGGGTATTCTTTCGTGTCTCTTTTCTGTTCTTGCGTTCCGTGGCCCGGTTAGCCCGTTGCTCCTGGAGGCGTGTGCCGATGTTCTGGCACCATTCGCTGATCTGCACATTATAGAACAGGACGATAATCAGGATGAAAAGGGCGAGCATGATGAAGGCGGCCACTACCTTGCCCAAAAGGAGCAGGTTGGAAGACAGATAGCTCCCGAAGTAGCCGTATATGAAGCCGTAGTCTGGATTTTTGATGATCAGGCCCAGTAGAATGGACAGCCAGGCCATGGTGATAATGACATTGGCTGAGGTCTTGACCAAGGGGCATAACTCTCTGTTGAACATCACCTTGAATCCATACAGGAAAAGCAGGAACGGGAATCCGATGGCGGCAATGCCAAAGGTGTACCGCACCAGTCCCACCGAGAGGAAGGAACCCACTTTGCGGGCGATGTTGGGGGATGACTCCAGGGTCCCCTCCACATAGGAGATGTTCTGCTGCGGAGCAAAATAGAACCAAAGGATGGAAATGAAGAGCAGCAGGGAGAACAGGATGATCATGGCACCATAAAACTGAATCATCTTCTCGGATGAGATGAATTTCCAGAATCCGGAAGTGCCCTGTTTTCCAGAGGACTTGCTCTTTTTGGCAGGCTTGCTGCCTTTCTTGGCCGATGAATTGGCCTGTGCCTTGGCAAATTTTTGGAGGGTGCGGGTGTTCTTGGACTTTATTCTCTTGGGAGATTTCTTGGGTGTGTCGTTCTGATAGGTGACTTTCATAGGTGGACAGGTCGCTTATGCTGTTGTATAACTTTCTGAACCTACAAAAATACTATATTTATAACTTTTAATAAGCCTTTTCTGATAAGAATGTAAACACCCATTTGTTAGAAAAAAAACAGCGTGGCACGGTTGGTGTCACGCTGTTGTAATGGGAATGATCTGACCTGTTAGTTCTGATAGAATCGGCTTCTGTTATCCAGAAGTTTGGAGTTTTGGATCAGATAGTTCAGGATTGTCATCTCGTTGCGTTCGCGGCCAACCACGAGGTTGCGCAGGAAGTTTTTCTCCAGGTTGAGTTCTTGGGTAGGAGTAGCTTTGGTGACTTCCTTCACGTTAACCACATAGACCATGTTGTTGCCGTTGACGGCGGTTGCTTTGTTGGTCGGCAAGGAGAAGATTTTACCGATGGCTTTGCCTTCCACGCCATAGTTTTGGTACATGTCGCCGGCGAATACCAGGCGGACGCTGTCGCGCACTTGGGTACCGTAGGTGGTGGCAAGGGTCTCCATGTTAGAGGAGGAGAGGTCTTTGTTGATCTTCTCGGCGATGGCTTCTGCTCTCTTGCCAGCGGTCAGAATACCTTCGATGTCAGCCTTGACGTTCTCCAGTTTCTGGATGCCGGTTTTGCGGACGTTTTCCACAGAGGCGACGGCGAAGAACATCTTCTCCACGTTGATCACGTCGGAGATGTCATCCTTCTTGACGTCGTCAGAGAAAGCCCAGGAGACGATGTCGCGGCAGTTCGGCAGTTGGCCGATGGTGGCGGACATGGAGGGAACGTTGGAACCTTTGACCGTCTGGATACCTTTCTCAGCAGCCTTGGAGATGAGCTCGCTGGCGTTGTTGATGGAGGCGGCGAATTCGGTTGCCTGTGCTTTGATCTGGCTGATGGTAGCGTCGGAAGCGTTGATTGGGTAGTCGAACAGTACGAACTGACGTTTGCTGATGGGCTCTGTCTTGGCCAGCACTTGCAGGACGAGGTAACCGCCTTGTGCCTTGTACACGTAGACACCGCCGTTAGGCGTTGACAACAGTCCGTTGTAGAGTTCCACGATGGTGCCGCGTTCGGGCAGCCAAAGGGTGGAGTCGGTGCGCTCGGCAGCAGCGAAGTCGCGTTGCAGCGTGAAGATGTCTTTCTGGTTGGAGGTGATGACAGTCTTCAAGCTGTCTGCCAATGCGGCAGCTTCCTTGCGGGTGCGGGTCACGTTCTGGTTCTGGGCGTTCTTGTAAGGCAACTCGATCATGGCTACCTGTACAGAGTCGGGACGCTCGGCAGCGCCGAACACCTTGCCAAAGTACCATCTGGAGTTCTCGTATTCGAAAGGCTCGATGAAGGAACCCACCGGAGTGGCTTTGAAAAGGATGCTGTCGAGGCCTTCCAAGACAATGTCCTCTTGTTTGAAGTAGGTGCTGTCCAGTGCGCGGTTCTTCTCAGTGCTGAAGGTGGCGATGTCGGAAGTGGAGAACTTCTCATAGTCGGCGCGTACACTGTCCTCGATAGCCTTCAGGTCGGCGGCAGAGGGGTTGATGGGGAAGATGGCCACGTCAATGTCGCGATTTGCCTCGCTGACGTTGAACAGCTCTTTCTTGTGCAGGTCGTAGAATTCTTTGATCTCCTTGTCGCTGACGCTGGCGGTGATGTCCTTGAAAGCCGGAGCTTCGGGGCTGACGGTCATCAAGGATACCATGGCGGTCTTGTTGTCCTCACCCAGCTTCTTGGCCAGAGGATCGGAGAAGTAAAGCGTATTTTGAGCCAAAGCATTGTAGCGGTTGTATTTTTCGCCCAAGGCGGCGTATCTTACGATTGCCAGGTAGGCGTTGTAGAGATCCTTGCCTTGCTCGTTGCGGCCGTATTCCTCGATGTTGGAGAGGATAGACATGGTCTGCTCCGGTCCCACCTGCTCGGCGATGGCCTGTGCAAACTGCATCATGTACTGGTTCGGCTGCTGCGTGTTCAGGCTGGCCAGCATCTCGGATTTAAGGTCTTCCACCATGTCGGCATTGTAGGAAAGACCTAAAGCGGCGAGCTGCTTGTCAAGAATCTTTTCTTGAATCAGTGATCTCCAAGTGCTCTCATGAATCTGGGCGGTCTCGTTCTCGTCGAATGAGGACTTCTTCTGAAGTAAGCGGAAGAGAGCCGTGTTCTGTTCGTACACGGTCCGATACTCCTGATCCACGCTTTTGCCGTCAATCTTGGCCATCACATTTTTATTGGAGAAAGTACGTGTAACCTGGGAAAGGTCACCCAAGATGAAAGCAAGAAGTGCTATACCGATGATGATCATCAAGGCTACACCGTGTTTTCTTATTGAGCCAATTGCTGCCATATTAAAAATGTTTAGAGTTTTGTACTAAATGAATAATAAAAGTTGCGGATTAGGCTTCTGCTTCAGCAGTCTCTTCGCCTTCACCCTCGCCCTCAGTAGCAGCCACGGCATTACGTGTCGGGTTGACGATGACGATCACCTTGTTGGGGTTGTCCACGATGGTGAGGTTCTCCACAGACAGGTCACCGACTTTGATGAATTGGTTGATGTCGAGGTTGGAGATGTCAGCGGTGATCTCTTCCGGAATGTTCTCCAGCAGACCGCGTACTTTGAGTTTTCTAACTCTCTTCTTCAGGGAACCGCCCTTCAAAACACCAGGGGAGGTACCAGCCACCTTGAACGGGATCTCGATGGTGATGGGCTTGCCGTCCACGACTTCCAGGAAGTCGACATGTAATAACTTATCGGTAATAGGGTGGAATTGCGTGTCTTGAACAATAGCCTTGGTGATCTTGCCGTCCAACTCCAATTCTACGTAGTTGACCTCGGGGGTGTAGAGCAATTTGGTGAATTGTTTGTCTTCCACGAGGAAGAGTTTTTGCTCTTTTCCGCCGTAAATGACGCAAGGAATCATACCTTGTCTACGTTGCGATTTTGCATCTTTTTTCCCTACGTTCTCTCTCAGAGAACCGCTAATAGATACTGATTTCATTGTTTTGAATTTTTAATGATTAGTTATAAAATTGGTGTATAAAAAAACGGCTGCAAAAGTACAAAAAAATATTTATTTTTGCGCTTTAAAAATATAAGTTATGAGTCATAAAATATTGGTGGCCACGGGAGGTGGTGATTGTCCGGGTTTGAATGCTGTGATTCGCGGCATTGTCAAGCGAGCTATGTTGGAGCCAGAAGAGTGGGAGATATACGGTTGCATAGAGTCTTTCAACGGTATTCTTCGAGACAAGGTGGAATTGATGCGGCTGACAGAACAGCGCGTGTCGGGTCTGCATGTCAGGGGCGGTACCATCATCAAGACTACCAACAAGGGAGGCCCTTTCCGCTTTCCCGTGCGGCAGCCTGACGGCTCCTGGAAAACCGAGGACCGTTCCCAGCTGATGAAACAACGGCTGGAGGAGATGGGCTTCGAGGCAGTCATCAACATTGGCGGTGACGGCTCCCAAGGGATCTCCAAGCAGCTGATGGATATCGGCATCAACGTGGTGGGCGTGCCCAAGACGATCGACAATGACTTGTCGTCCACCGACTTCACCTTCGGCTTCCAGACGGCAGTTCAGATCGCTACGGAGGCCTTCGACAAGCTGGTGACCACGGCTGACAGTCATAACCGGGTCTTCATCATGGAGGTGATGGGACGCGATGCCGGCTGGATTGCCCTGCATACCGCTTTGGCTGGTGGCGCGGATGTCTGCATCATTCCGGAAATCCCGTATGATCCGGCAGCTATTGCCAAGAAGATCGAGACTCGCTACTTGAACGGCATGGGATTTTGCAATATCGTCATCGCGGAAGGCGCTAAGAAGGCAGACGGAAAGGTGACAGGGTCAGCTCCTACCGCGGTGGGTGACGAGCACATCAAGTTGGGAGGCGTGGGCGAAGTGCTCCGCCAGGAACTGATGGCCCTTGGCGTGGAGCATGATATCCGGGTCACCGTGTTGGGTCACCTCCAGCGCGGCGGCACCCCCGTGGCTTACGATCGTATCCTCGCTACCGAGTTCGGTGTGAAAGCATTTGAACTTGTCAAAGAGAAAAAATACGGCAATCTGGTGGTGTATCGCCATCCCGACATCTCCTATGTGCCGATTGAGGAGGCTCTCCGCCAGCCCCATCTGGTGCAGCCTGACAAGGATTTCCTCGTGCACACAGCCAAAGGAATCGGCATCTGCTTCGGAGACGAAAATTGATGAAGGAAAGTTCTCATCTTGTATTTTTTTAATTAGCTACTTGCTGCTATGAAAAAATATCTTCTGTTGACGATTCTGGCTTTTGTCCTGATCTTGTCTGCGTGCGATCGTCAAGAAGGATGTGAGGATCTTGTCGGATATGAGTGGCTCCTGCCCAAGACACTCAACCAATATCTGCCATATACAATGAGACAAAGAGTCTCTTTTGTGAACGAAACGGTTGACGTCCCAGAGGATACGCTGGTTTATGAAGTGAGCGAGGTCTTTTTGCTTAACTATGACACCGCTTATGCCTCATATCATTGGAATCCCTGCTATCCTACGGGTCTTTTGCCTGATTATTATGTTGCATTGAAGCTCGTCTCTGGACAAAATGATGTTGACGTGCCCAAACATCTGCGCTTGGCATTTTCGGGAAGCGCAGGAGGAAACGATGGCCAAATGGTTGACGTAAGCTTCTTTGTTGTGGCCGATTTCAACAATCAGCAATCCATTTTGTCTTCCACAGGATATAATGGTGATATCTCTAACCTGGAGGCCGAGATTTCAATGGAAACAGATGGTTATGAAGATATGACTCATGCTTATATTTTGAAAGACAAGGGTTTGACACGCTTTACCATCAAAAACGGTAATGTTACTTGGTCGTTGATAGAATAAATTGGAATATTTTTGCAAGTTTATAAAAACCAACATGATATGAAAAAGAAAATAGTGGTATTGTCAGGCGCAGGCATCAGTGCCGAAAGTGGCATCAGCACCTTCCGCGACAGCGACGGTCTCTGGGAGAATTATGATGTGCAGGAGGTGGCTTCCATCGATGGATGGTATCGCAATCCTGACCTGATGACGAAGTTCTACAACGAGCGCCGTGCCGAGCTGGAGCACACCCAGCCCAATGAGGCGCACAAGCTGGTGGCGGCCCTCGAGGAGTACTACCGGGTTACGGTGGTGACACAGAATATCGATGACCTTCATGAGCGCGGTGGCTCCCATCATATTATCCATCTCCATGGCGAGGCGACGAAGGCCTGTAGCGAGAACGGGAAGAAGTTTGTGCAAGATATCGGTTATCGGCCTATCGCTAATGACGAGAAAGCTCCCGATGGCGCCCGTCTTCGTCCCTTCATCGTCTGGTTTGGCGAGGCGGTTCCCATGATGGACGCTGCGGTGCGCGAGATCGAGGATGCCGACATCGTGATCATCATCGGCACCTCCTTGAATGTCTACCCGGCTGCCGGCCTGCTGTACTATGCCCCTAATAACGCCGAAATCTATGTGATTGACCCCAAAGAGGTGCAGCCGATCTCCCGGCATGTGCATTTCATCAAGGAGAAAGCAACTGTCGGCATGCGCTTGCTCTTCGATCAGCTAACCCGATAAATCTTTTTGAATATGAGATCCTACAGACCCGCCCTGTTTGTCCTGCTGGCCTTCGTGGCCTGCTCTTTCACAGCCTGTTATCCAGAAGGAGGCGGCAAACTCGTAAATCCTGAATATCAGATTGTCAACTTGTGGAGTGTTTCACGGGCCTATTATGACAATGTCCAAGTGGATACCTCTACTTTTGATACCGACGACATCTATTATCAAGGCTACATGCCTTCCACGCTTTATTACATCTATGCCGACCATGTGATGAATGTTCTCCGTTCTTATCATGGCCAGATACGGCAGTCCACCTTCAGCACTTGGGTCATAGACAAGTCTTCCAACACGCTTACGCTGAAGTTTACCCTGCTCGGCCGTTATTACCAGGTAGTGGCGGAAATCCGGAAGCTGTCCAAGCGTGAACTCATCATAGAGTTTGACGAGGATGGTCACCATTGGCGGCTGGAGTTGTACGCACAAACTAACTATTAATGGAACAGGAAATTGAAAAGATTCCGGAGGAGCCGGTGAAAGCCGGTGTGGGTCGGCGCAAAGGTATCCGCGTTTGGCGCTGGGTTTTGGCGTTGGCCCTGCTTCTGTTGGCAGTCGTGAGCATCCTGAGCATCTCCCAGCGGAGTAAGGAGACTTATGAATATCAGTTTGTGGTGGCGCCCGACACGGTGTCGCAGGCGACGGTCGGACTGGAGAATATCTCTGTCACGCACCACTGGACCTTCTTAGGGGGATTGTGTCCGAAGATCGTCTTGCGCGCAGTGGCGGATGTGCCCGGCACCAAGGTCCGCTTCGGGCAGTTTGTCTTTAAGGATGAGGACGATCGGGAGTGGAACTATGCGGACGCCACACGCCATCGGGGCCATCACTATTGGCTCACCCTTCGCGATATTCCTGAGGGGAAAGTGGTGGGTTGTATGTTTGTGGCTGTCACCCAAGATGGCCGCAAGCTCAAGTCTGAGCTCTACGCTTTCTCTACCCAGAAGATGTCCGAATAGAGGACGGGGGTTTTAGGATTCCAGCATCTTGACATCATACACCGGGACGTGAATCACCTGTTGAAGCGCGTCCTGTAGCGCTTTGGAGTCGAGTCTGGCACCCATAGGGGAGGTGGGGTTGACACAGACGGCCGTGAGATTGGGCTTCTGGAGGACATACAGAGAGCCTCCTTTCTGCAGATAGCTGTTCAGCACGAATGGGGTGACAAATATCTTCGTGAAGTCTTTAACGATGAGTATGGTCTGTTTGATTTCCGGTTGTGTGCGCAGGTATTCCAGGATGGAGTCGGTAAGGATGCCGCTGATGAAGAGCGTGCTGCCATGCTGGAAGAGGATCTCTTTGTTTTTGGAGAACAGCAGTGGGGACGCGATGGGCAGTCGGGTCACCTCGCCGTCGTGCAGGGTGTAGATGCCCGATTCTGATAGCAGGAGATCCTCCCGATGGGGTGTCTCGTATTCGGGCAGCTGGGTCATCCGATAGACGAAACGGGTCTTGTCCACGATGGTGGGGATGTCGGGGGCGATGGCTGCCCCGGTGGAGAGGATGAGGCCGTCGGTGATGGAGGGGGCGGCGGGACTGCGGCGGGAGAGTGCGCCGTCCACGATGGTCATGTCCGCACCCAGCGCTGCCATGCGGTCGATGAGGGCCTTCATGCGTACGGCGGATGCGGGCCCGGCGATGATCGCCTTGCCGGTCTGTAGCACCTTGGCGATGACCAGCCTGCCCATGGAGGTCATCTCCTCCGAGATGTCATAAATCTCAGACAACAACCGACGTTGGCGGTAATAATGCTCGCTGGTGACAAAGAAGGAGCCTTCATACAGGGTGACCTCCGGCTTCTCGGTTTGGGTTACCTGGTCTTTTTGCTCCCCGTCGATGCCGATGGAGGTCACAGCCAGCACCTTGCCGGTCTTTCGAAGCTGTTCCAGTACATAGTTGAGGCAGACTGTCTTGCCGGTGTTCTTGGCCATCCCCACGATGGAGAGGCTGCGAAATGGTAATATGGTTGATATGAGGGACAAAGGGAGTTGTAAGTTAGAAGTTTAAAGTTAATAATTAATAATTAATAGATAATAGTTAGTAGTTCGTGGCTAACGGCCAACGACCATAGTTCATAGTTCAAAGTTCAATGTCAAAGTTCAAGGTTCTTAGATAATAGTTGGTAGTTCATGGCCAACAGCCAACGGCTAACAGCTAACAGCTAATGGGCCGTCTCATCAGTTGTTCAATCTCATCGGGTTCCACGGGGGTGCCGGCGAAGAGGTCTATGGGCTTCTCGCCGACCACCACATCGGTCTCAATGCGGACGCCGATGCCCTCTTCCGCGATGTAGATGCCGGGTTCGCAGCTGAGCACGTTGCCAGCCTCAAAGACCCAGTCGCGTTGCCCAACATCGTGCACGTCCAGTCCGATGAAGTGACTGGTGTTGTGCATGTAGTACTTCTTGAAGCAAGGCATGGCGGGGTCTTGGTTGCGCACATCCTCTTCCGTATAGAGTCCCAGCTTGATGAGTTCCTCGTCCATCCGTTTGAAGACGAAGTCGTTGATCTTATGGATGGTCATGCCGGGTTTGAATTTCGGGATGGTCTCCTTGTAGATGGAGAGTACGGCCTGATAGACTTGGAGTTGGCGTTCGGTGAATTTGCCGTTGACGGGCACCGTGCGGGAGCAGTCGCCAGCATAGTTGGCATACTCGGCGCCGAAGTCCATGAGCAGCAGGTCGCCGTCCTGCATCTGCTTGTCGTTTTTGATGTAGTGGAGGATGCAGGTGTCGGGGCCCGAGGCCACGATGGGGGCGAAGGAGTGGCCGGAGGCGCCGTGGCGGATCATCTCGTAGGTCATCTCTGCTTCGATCTCGTATTCGTACTTGCCGGGAGCGATGGCGGTCAGGGCTCGTTCAAAGGCTTTGCGGGTGATCTGACAAGCGCGGTACAGCGCTTTCAGCTCCTCGGGATGCTTGCGGCAACGCAGCGGATAGAGGATGGGCGCCAACCGGCGGAAGTCGTGCAGCGGGTAGTCTTCTCTCAGTTGCTTGGCGAAACGGACCTCTTGGGTCGGGAAGGTCGGCTTGATGCGCGGATCCTCGGGGATGTGCAGATAGACATGCTTGGCATGCATCATCAGGTCGTTGAGTACGCCCTCGAAAGCATCGGTGAACATCACCGTCTTGACTCCCGAGAGGGCTGTTGCCTGCTCTTTGCTCAGCCGGTGCCCAAACCAGACGATCTTCTCCGGCGAGGGATTCTTGATGAAGAGGATCTCGCGGTAGTCAGGGTTGGGATGCCATGGCGCCAGCGTCAGGAAGGTCTCCTCCTGGTCAATGCCACAGAGGTAGAGCAGGTCGGAGTTCTGACGGAACGGGTGGGTGGTGTCCCCACAACGGGGATACTCGTCGTGGGAGGTCAGGATGGCAATGGATCCACGCTCCAAAGCGGCCACCACGCGGCGACGGTTCTGTACATAGAAGTCGGAGGATAAAGGTTCGTATCGCATAAGGGTCTTTTTTTGAAAGCGCAAAGATAGTGATTTTTTTGATACTTTGACGTTGGGCTTTGACTTTAGTCATTAGCTATTAGCCGTTGGCTGTTGGCTTTGAGTTTGAACCCTTAACTCCCAAATTCAAACTTCTAATTCTTAACTTTTAACTGACGACTGATCACTGACAACATGGCAGAGCGACTTAATTTCGCACCGGGTTCGCGCAGAGCTTTGTGGCAAGAGCCTCCCGCGGTGCGATGATGGCAGAAGGCGCCGTTCTTGGCCTCGCGGCGCAGGTGGGGTGTGCCACGAAGCACAGAGCTTGCCCGCCGCGAAAGGGAAGCACGCTAAGATACTGTTTTATAGGCTGACAATGAACCATTAGGTATATTGTTCCCAAATATTTCCTATTTTTGCACCGCTCAAAATCACAGCAAATATGAGAAAATTAGTAGTATTTTTAATGATTGTAACAGGAGTTTTCTCCTCTGAGGCTCAAACAGTTACCTATCAAGATATATTGGCTCACAAGTCTGCCAAGGAGTTGACGGGCAAGAAGAGTGGAGACAATATTTCCAGATATGTGGCATCTAACGGTGAAGTTTTTGAGGTGGGATCGACCATCACCTACGGATATCCTGCCAATGGAAAATACTATCTCTATTTTCGGGATGTGACGTCTGGCGTGTTAGGCTCTTTGGCGGAAGATGAGAATACGAATGCTTCCACCAGTGCCGCTAACCGCGAGGTCAACGAGCGGGTGGAGAACCGCAGCGGCGGCGTCGCCACTATCAAGAAAATCCAATGTGTGCCTGTGGATCCTTACAACCGTGCCACTGCTGGATGCAAGATCTATCTGGTCTTGAACCGTGGCGGTCTTGCCTGCACGAACTTCGAGGAGGCGATAGCCACCCGCGAGATTCTGGTGAAGGCCGATGAGTCTGAAGATGCCCTGCAAGAGCTGAAACGCTGGAAGGAGAAACTCGACCTGCAAATCATCACGCAGGAGGAGTACGATGCCAAGAAGGCGGAGTTGATGAAGAAGATCAGATAGTTCTAGGAGCGAAACTTGAACTTTGACTTTGAACTTTGACTTTGAACTTTGACTTTGAACTCCAAACTTCAAACTTCTAACTGACAACTGCTAACTCTCAACTGCTCCTGATGTCCATGGCATTGCGGAGGGCGTTGCCTACGAGCATGAAGGCCAGCACCAGCAGCATGATGGCGAGGCCAGGTGCGATGGACAGGTAGGCCTTGTGCAGGACGATATACGCATAGTTTTCTTTCATCATCATACCCCATGAGGGCATGGGGGGTTGCACGCCGAGTCCCAAGAAGCTCAGGCCCGCCTCGTTGAGGATGGCGGAGGAGAAGTTGGAGGCGGAGATGACGATGATGGTGCCGGTGATGTTGGGCAGGATGTGTTTGAAGATGATGCGTAGGTTGCTGAAGCCCAGGGCGCGGCCGGACTCGACAAAGTCCTGCTCGCGGAGACTGATGACCTGGCCGCGCACCACACGCGCGATGTCCACCCACATGGTCAGGCCGATGGCGATGAAGATCTGCCAGAAGCCCTTGCCGAGGGCGAAGCTGATGGCGATGACCAGCAGCAGGGTGGGGATAGACCAAACCACGTTGATGATGAAGGTGAGCACGTCATCGACCTTGCCCCGGTAGTAGCCGGCCACGGCCCCGACACCGATGCCGATGATGAGGGCGATGAAGATGGAGAGGAATCCAACCGAAAGACTCACGCGCGAGCCTATCATCAGCTGGCTCAGCACATCCCGGCCGTAACGGTCAGTTCCCAAGAGAAAACGCTGGCTCACGACAGGCTTGTCGGCCAACTCGCGCTTGGCATACGTGACGATGCTACCGTCATGTTCGAAAAGGATGGCTGCAATCGTGTCCCCTCGCACCTCGTAACGGGAGACAGGCACGCTGCGATACTGGTCGGGCTGGCCGAAAAGCATGCGGTAGAGGAAGTTGTGATGTGGAACCTCCTGCGAAAGGCGTACCTGGAGCATGTCCACCCGGAAGCCGGGCTCCCGAAGGGCAATCTCCAGTTGCTGGCGGTTGCAATAGGGCGTCGGGTCCGGCGTGATCAGATAGCCTAATACGGATATCAGGATCACCAGCAGGATGAACCCCAGAGAGACCATTCCCTCCTTCTCCTTCTTGAAACGTTGCCATGTCAGCTCGCTCAATGAGGTGGCCCGGTATTCCTTCGGTTTTCTTTTAAAAATATTCATATTTCAAACAGGGTGCAAAAATAGGATTTTTTTGTATCTTTGCCGCGCTGTTTTGAGGGTGTCGGCTGAATGCAGCCCACAATCGCAAACAGCCTTATGACACTATCGATTTTATTAATCTACATTTAAAGAAAAGTAATACTATGGGAAGAGCTTTTGAATACCGTAAGGCAAGAATCTTTAAACGCAACGCATATTTGGCACGGACGTTCACGCGTATCGGCAAGGAAATCACCATGGCGGCCAAGGCCGGCGGTCCCGATCCGGAACAGAACTCCAAACTCCGTCTGCTCATCCAGACGGCCCGAAACGAGAATATGCCGAAGGATAATATCGATCGCGCCATCAAACGTGCCTTCGAAAAAGACCAGTCCGATTATAAAGAGATGGTGTACGAAGGTCGCGGACCTCACGGTATCGCCATCATGATAGAAGCTGCTACCGACAACAACCAGCGTACGGTCGCCAATATCCGCAGCTATTTCAACAAGTACGGCGGCTCTCTCGGCACCTCCGGCATGCTTGACTTCCTCTTTGACCACAAGAGCATCTTCACGGTGGCCCGCACCCCTGAAATCGACCTCGAAGAGTTTGAACTCTCCATGATGGACTTTGACGCCGAAATCGATGCCGATGAGGAGGAGATTGTCGTCATGGCAGAATTCCAAGCCTTTGGCCCTATCCAGAAATATCTTGAAGACAACCATTATGAGATCAAGAGCTTCAAGTTCGAACGTATCCCCAAGGAGATGAAAGCGCTCAACGATGAGGAACGTGCGGAGGTGAACGTCCTGCTCGACAAAATCAATGAGGATGAGGATGTGACCAACGTATATCATAACATGGTGGAACCCGAGGAGGCGGAATAATCAACATTGAATAGCCATCTCAAAACCTTAACCTATGTATTATTATAAATTCAAAGTCTATTACGACGAAGTTGATGATTTTGTACGGGACGTGGAACTCCTGGCCAATGACAATTTTGAGTCTTTCCATCATCTGCTCTACGATTGTATCGGCCTGAAAGGCAATGAAATGTCCTGTTTCTCGATCTGTGACCCGAAGTGGAACAAGCAGAAAGAGATCACCTTGGTGGATATGCAGGACGATGAGGCGGTTTCCGAGCAGGATGAGCCCGAATACGAGGAGGAGGATACGTTCAGCACCAAGTCTCATCTGCCGAGCTATGTCATGAAGGATGCACTCCTGAAGGATTTCATCACCGATCCGCATCAGCACATCATCTATGAGTATGACTTTTTTGACCCGAAGGTGTTCTACATCGAGTTGCAGAAGGTGGTGAAGAGCGACGAGGATCCCGCGTTGTTCCCGCGCTGCACCTACAAGTGCAAGGAGATGCCGGTGCCGGTCAAGAAACCCGAGCTCATGGAGGATGAAGACTTCAGCTATGAAGATGAGGATATCCGTGATGAGTTCAGCGACGGGTACGATGAGGATGATTTCAGCGACCTGAATGAGTTCGACCAGCTTGTATAGAACCTTGCTGGTCATCTCGGGGCCGACAGCGGTGGGGAAGACCTCCGCGGTGGTCTCGTTGGCCGAGCAGTATCAGGTGCCTATCATCTCTGCCGACTCCCGACAGTTCTTCCGGGAGATGAGGATTGGGACTGCCTATCCCACCGAGGAGGAGCTGGCCAGGGCAACCCGCTATTTTGTCGGGATGCTCTCCATAACGGACTACTATAATATATATATGTACGAACAGGCGGTGCTGCAGTTGCTGGACCGCCTGTTTGAACAATATCCGTTCGTGCTGATGGAAGGCGGTAGCCCCCAATATATCGCGGCAGTCTGCGATGGTGTGGACGAGACCCCCGATGCCGATCCGCAAATCCGGGAGTATGTGAACAACCTTTTTGCCCGCAATGGCATCGAGTCCCTGCAGGCGCAGCTGCAACTGCTGGACCCCGAGTTTTATGAGACCGTGGACAAGAAAAACCATAAGCGGATGATCCGTGCTATCGAGGTGTGCCTCCAGACCGGCCGTCCCTATTCCTCCCTGATGCGCCATCAAAAGAAAGAACGCGACTTCACCATCCTCAAATACTATCTGAACAGACCTCGTGCCGAACTCTTTGAGCGGATAAACCGCCGGGTGGACAAGATGATGGAGGCGGGACTTGAAGCCGAGGCGCGCCAACTCTATCCCTACCGCCATCTCAATGCCCTCAACACCGTCGGGTATAAGGAGCTCTTCGACTACTTTGGCGGCACCTGCACCCTGGAGCAGGCGGTGGAGGATATCAAAACCCATACCCGCCGGTATGCCAAAAAGCAGCTGAACTGGTTTAAAAAAGATTATCGGGAATTGGATGCCAGCCGTATAGAAAACGAGGGTTGGGACAACCTGTTGCCCCTGTAGAAAGGTTGTGCAGTTACAACCAACGCTCTGTTGATATTTTTTCCCGTTTTCTGAAATCCTGCCTGAAATATCTGTATTTTTGCCGTTTAGTAAAACTTAAAAAAATAATTACAATGAAAAGAATCAGTACAATCTTAACCGCACTTTTGATGTGCGTGGCAGTTTGTTCTTTCGGACAAACTACCAAAGCAGGTTTGTCATTCCAATTTGGTGGTATTCTTCCCATGGGTGAATTCCATGCGCAACCGACCGGTGTTTTAGGAGTGATTACTCCTGGTTTGAATTCCTTTGATAAAAATGGCGGTGCTATGTTTGGCGCATCTTTTGGAGTGAAATATACCTACTCCTTCCAAAACACCAAGATGGAAAACAGCGGCCTGGGCATCTTTGTCTCTGCCGATGGTATGTGGAATGCCTTGAACAAGGATTTGCGCGATAGGTATGATAAACTCAGCGTGACAAAGCCTATGTATGTGAATGTGCCGATTATGGCTGGCATCAGCTACACGACCACCTTCAGCGATGTCTTTGGCATCTGGGCTGAAGCCGGACTCGGTGCCGACCTCTTCTTCAAGACTCCCGAAGGAACGGAGAATGCACTCACCAAATATAAAATGAGCCCTGAGTTCGCTTTTGAGGCAGGCGCCGGCATCCTTTTGGTGCGTACGGTCAGCTTGGGCGCTCACTATTACTGGTTGGGCAGCCATAATGTCATGGTGAAAGAAGACAGTTTCTTGGGGAACGTACAGCCTTCCTATCCGATGAAGATTGGTGTCTGGGCTTTCAAACTTGGTTTCCACTTCTAACAGTTTTCCAAGTTGAATAATCATTGGAGGATGTAATATTTTTAAGATAGTTCTCGTCTTTATTGTAGAAAATTTCTTATTTTTGCTGCTCATTATGATTATTCATCTAATACCTACAGATTATGAAAAAAGTTTTTTATTTGGCTGTTTTAGCATTAGTTGTACTCTGTTCTGCTTGTAAAGAGGAGTACACCACACCGATTAATCCGTTGGCAATAAGTCTGTTTGCTCCTGGCGGCAACGATACTTACTATGAGTATGCCGATGCCCGTTCCAACGAGGAACCCAACTTTACCGTAAAGGTGACGGATTACAGTGATTACACCAACACTTGCAGTGAGCGTAAAGTTTATTCCCAGGCTATTACCTATAAACTTGGAGGTGAAAACTGCACGGTTTACTCTAACTCCTGTACGGAAGACAATACCGCTTACATCAAGGTCGCCGTTCCGCATGTGGGCACGATCTCCCTCACCATGGACGCCGAAGGCAAATGCCAGGAGTGGTCCAACTACGAGGTGTTGGCCTCCTACGATGTGAATGGTGTTAGCTATCCCAAAGTTCACAAATTCGACTATGAGATCGGTACGGATGTGTATCACTTCTTCTATGCCGAGAATGTGGGTCTGATTTGGGTGTACGACAACCAACAGAAGGTGTCCATGAAACTGATCGGACACCAAATTTACAGCTAAAAGCGATTAACCGCTAGATGCAAACATCGAGCCGTGACACTCTTCTGCCGCGGCTCGATTTTTTTGTATGATTTTGATAATTCGAAATAAAGTGTATTTTTGCACTCTGTTTGAATGGAAGATATGTTGTCACCTTTTCGATATATTTTATTACT
>JAFYEU010000012.1 GCA_017544105.1 Bacteroidales bacterium | reverse complement strand
GTTGAATGCACCCTGGAAGGCATTGCCTTGATCCGAGGCCTCGCCAGTGGGGGTCGCTGCACCACCAATGGGCACCCAGTTGTTGACGGTGGAACCGTTGCTGTTCAGCCAGATGTCGGCCGTCAGATTCAACGTCTTCCCGCTGAAGGTGGCAGTGCCGTCGTTGACTAACTGCGCCACACCGGCCAACTGTTCCGGCGTGGAGATGTCAAAGGAAGTCTGGGTGGCATCGTACCAGTTGATGTCCGAAGTACCATCCCAAACCGTCTGCGCTGACAGCTGCATCGAGGCAAAGCCGAGCAGCATCATGGTCAGCAGAAAAAATAACTGTTTTTTCATATACTTGGATTTTAGTTAATAATAGAGATTCTTTAGGAGCAAATATATAATGGAAGGACAAAAGTACAATAATTATGATATAATAACCTTGGTGTTGGTAATTTGTTTATAAAAAAAGGACCGTCACCTCACATGGCAACAGTCCTTGTATTTTAGAAAATCAGGATCCGACTATTTCAACAGGCCCAACAGATAGCCTCCATACCCACTCTTCAGCAGGGGCTGGGCAATCTTCTCCAGCTGTTCGGCGTCGATGAAGCCATGACGATAGGCAATCTCCTCGATGCATCCCACCTTGAGGCCTTGGCGAGCCTCGATAACCTGCACAAACTGGGTAGCCTCAATCAGGGAATTGAACGTGCCCGTGTCAAGCCAAGCCGTGCCGCGGTCAAGTTTGCAGACTTTGAGTTTTCCTTCGTTCAGATAGTATTTGTTCACGTCTGTGATCTCATACTCGCCACGCGCGCTGGGCTGGATGTTCTTGGCGACTTCCACCACACTGTTGTCGTAGAAATAGAGTCCCGGAACCGCATAGTTGGATTTGGGAATCTTGGGTTTTTCCTCAATGGAGATGGCGTTCATCTTGGAATCGAACTCCACCACACCGTAGCGCTCTGGATCAGAGACATGATAGGCAAAAATGATACCGCCATCGGGATCTTTGCTCTCCATCAGATGCTGCTCAATACCACCGCCATAAAAAATATTGTCGCCTAAGACAAGTGCGGCCTTGTCATGGCCGATAAACTGTTCACCCAGCACGAAAGCTTGGGCGAGGCCATTCGGAACTTCCTGCACCTTGTACTCAAAATGGCAACCGATACGAGAGCCATCGCCAAGAAGATGCTCGAAGTTGGGCAAGTCTTGAGGGGTGGATATGATGAGGATCTCGCGAATATCCGCCTGCATCAAAGTGGAAATCGGATAGTAGATCATGGGTTTGTCATAGATGGGCATCAGCTGTTTGCTCATGGCCAATGTGATGGGGTGAAGACGAGTGCCGGCGCCGCCAGCCAATACAATTCCTTTCATAATAAAACAATTTAGGCGGCAAAGATAATCATTAATCTGATATTATCCAACAACTTTTATCTCCCGTCATAGCAAACCTTCGTCCGCAAAGCTGAAATACCGGTTCTCGCTCACCACGACATGATCCAACACCCTGACATCCAGCAAGCTGGCCGCCTGCTGAATCCGCCGAGTCAGCGAACGGTCTTGGGAACTCGGACGCACCGAGCCGGAAGGGTGATTGTGACACAGAACCAAAGCAGTAGCCTCATGAAGAATCACCTCGCGCATGATCATCCTCACATCCACTATGGTTGACGTCAAACCGCCTTTGGCTATCTGACACATCTTGAGAATCGTCGCAGCGGGATTCAACAAGACAATCCAAAACTCTTCGTGGTTCAAATGGCCGATTTTGGGCTGCATCAACTCCACAATATGGGCCGAGTTCTGGATGACCCTCCCCTGCTCTACCGCCTCCACGCGCAAACGTCTGCCCAGCTCAAAAGCGGCCATTAGCGTCACCGCCTTCACTTGACCAATCCCATTGATCTTACGAAGATCCGAAAGGGACACTCCCGACAGTTTGTTCAGGGATTGTCCGCAGACATTCAGAATTCGCTTGGAAAGTTCCACTGCATTCTCCGTGGCAGTTCCTGTTCGCAACAGGATAGCCAAGAGCTCCGCATCGGACAGATAACTTGGGCCTTGTTGGACAAACTTCTCGCGAGGTTTGTCCTGGTCGCTCCAGTCGGACAAGGAGATTTTCGAGGCGTGAATACTGCTTGCAGACATCTACAACATGTGCTCGCGCTTCAGGAGATACGGCAGCAGGATCTGGTCAAACCCTTGGGTTATATCGGCTGGAATCATGTCAATCTGATAGTTGCCGCACTGCACCTTGATCTCATGGAAGAAATCACGGATCGACTGCTGATAATACTCCCGGATATTGTTGGCATGAACCTTCACCTCCTGTCCAGTTTCCATATCCACGAAACGATAGAGTCGGTTTTCAAAGGCAAAGTCGTACTCCAAAGAGCGATCATAGGTGTGGAAAAGCAGCACCTCATGTTTGTTATGCCGCAGATGGCCGAGTGCCAGCATCAACTCATCGAGATTTTTCCGGCTTTCAAACATGTCGCTAAAAATCACCACCAATGAGCGGCGATGAATCTGCTCCGCAATCTGGTGAAGCGTGTCCGTCACCATGGAGGTCCGGTGCACTTCCGTACCGATAGGCTGCAGTATTTTCTCCAACTCCCGATAGATCATCTTGAAATGTGCATCACCGCCTCGGGCACTGGTCTGTAGTTCCAGCTTGTCGGAAAAGACACTCAGCCCGACCGCGTCACGCTGGCTCTTGAATATCTGCATCAGAATGGCTGCGGCATAGACCGCAAAGAAGATCTTGTTCGGTTCAGCCAGGGAGTATTTCTCCCGAATCGGGAAATACATGGACGATGAGTTGTCAATGATAAGATGACAACGCAGGTTCGTCTCCTCTTCGTAGGTCTTCACAAACAACTTGTCCGTACGGGCATATAGCTTCCAGTCGATGTGACGAATCGGTTCTCCAGTATTGTAGGGACGATGTTCGGCGAACTCCACGGAGAAGCCATGCATCGGGCTACGATGCATGCCCGTGATGAACCCCTCCACCACCTGTTTGGCAACAAACTCTACATTGTCAAACTGCGTAATCTTCGTTAAATCGATGGAATATGACATAGCTGTTTTTAAAGAAGCGCAAAAGTACATTTTTTTGCCGTATCTCACCTTATGGATTCGCTAAAAATTGTTCAACCTTCTCCAAGAAGGATTCCCTGAACTGAAACGAATAGATGTCGTCAGAAAAAATATCCTCCGGTGTCAAATAAATGGGGGACCGTCCCACTTCATAGAGCAGAACACCCGGGAAAGAACGACCTGCATCGCCAGAGAAATGAGGATATTGTCCGTATCGTTCTTTGTTCAAAAACAACATCTGAAATGGTTTTTTCAGCGTATTGCGGATATTCTCCCTCCATTCAAAGAGAGCCGAGCCCCCCAGCACACCAGGACAGACAATGACCAGATGAGCATCCTGATTTTTCAGGCCGTTCAGCCACGACAACAATGCCTTCCGACAGCTGGAACATTCCAACTCTCCATGTAGCAGCATAATATATTTCACTGCAGGAAGATCAGCCAGCGATTGCGACATAAACTGAACATTGTAGAATGCGGGCCAATATATCGGCTGGGCATGTTGATACGCACTGACCTTGACAGCAAGTTGTGGTGTCGAATTCCGGAAACAGTCTTCCCGCGCCTGCCGATAGGCAGCGTCCGTCTTACCATATGGGGAAACAGTGTCCATCCACAACATCTCCACCAGCCGGTCATTCCATGAACAAAGGCCTTGTCAACATGGCGTTCCAACAAGGTGAAGGGAGTCAGCGTATCATCGTAGACATATTCATCCGTCGGCTTTTGGCTGAGGAAGGTCATCTGACCTTCCGGCGTGCCGATGGCAAAGCGCAACTTGGACTCATGAGTCACCGTGTCATATTGTGTGTAGTAAATCAGATAGTCTCCTCCTATGGGAAAAACCATCTTAAGGTAAGAGTAGCGGTAGATATCCTTCATGGTGGCTTTGATACGCTCCACCCCATATGGGACCTCCAAGCTGGCCTTCACATATTCATCTTCAAAAGGATGCCAACAGGGCAAGTCAAACACGACGGTGTCTTGCGCAACTCCCTCTAAAGAGTACAGGGACAATGACGGATATCGGTTGCTCAGGAAGTATACATGATGATTATCGCGGAATAGATAACGGTTAGGCTTTGCCTGCACCACATGAGGAGCCTCATAGTCCAATGCGCGGACAAACAGTCGCTTCCCTTCATGAAGCCGATACCATCGATAGCCCACGTCATGATCCTCTTCCATGAAGTAGATGTCACCTCGGTGCAGATAACAGACTTTCGCATTTTCACATTGAAAGACCGACATCAACTTGTAGTTTCCCTCCTCAAGCCTGTATAGCAGAAGCTGGTTTTGAATCGAGACAAGACAACTGTCTCCAGCCAGATCAAAGTCATAGATCCACGGAACTGCCATGACCTTATGAGAAGAGAGCTTGTCAAACGGAAGAGAGAGTTGAAATTCCGTCATCGAATAGCGATCCAGATCAACCGTATGAAAAGTTGCCGTATATTCCTGCCCTTCTTCACGAAAAGCGGTCGCCTCAGCATAAACCAATCTCGAATCAACCATACTAACAACCACATGAGAAAGATCATCCATTGAAGGGAGAAAACAAACTGAGTCTAGATGGAAACGCTCGCCAATCCACTCTTGCGAAGAGACTTGGAAAAACACTCCGAGCAACACAATGGACAGAAACATACGGGTCCTTTTCATATCATTTGCTTTAATGGTCTGTCAGACCGGAACAGGTAATGATTATCGAGTTCTATTATAGATGTCAGAGACGTCCCGAATAGAGATTTTCATCACACAGTCACCATTCGGCTCATAACCCCAGACGCCTTTGACCTGATAATAGAGCGGTGCTCGGTTCGCAGTTGTGGGAATGGCCACGGTGATGGTGTGGGCATTGTTCGAGAAGCGCGTCTGTTCAGGCGACTGGTTCTCGCTGTATTCAATCATCTGGTTCACGGCATTGGCGAGGGCACGACTTTCTGCGGCATCTTCTCTGCTGGAACCGCCGCCAATGGCCAACATGGGTACCCGACAGAATGTGAAGCCATTGCCTGAGCAATCCAACTCCGCCAAACCGCCCTCGCCATCCGCAGGCGTGTATTCAACATCATTATACAGATTGAAAATGGCCCAGAAGCCACCATTGTGCTTTCTCACGACCACATCCGGATAGTCTCTGGCTGTCATTCCTAATGCCATGGCTATCAAACTTACAAATATTAAAACTTTTTTCATAGTCTTCTTGTTTTTGGGTTTTATACTACTTTGTTTATTTCGGTTTCTCTTTTTTCGGGGATGCGGATCCTGTCTCCTTTTCCGTCAAACATCTCATCTCTCGAATCCTTATTTGAAATCATCGCTTCTTCTCTTGGCCGCACTATACTTTTAGATAACACATTCCCAATCCCAAAGGGAGGCCACCCCCTTGACATGGTGTTTTGTCGATGCAAAGATACATCGCCACAACCCATTTGTCAAGAAATATTTAAAAAATTATTTAACTAAGAATCAATATGTTGAAAAACACACGAAGAAAACTTTGCAGTCAATAGTTAATATCCTGCAAAGTTTTGGAGTATTTTGGCTAAAACAGGAAAAAAATTACCAGACGGAGGTCCAGTCTTCCGCTTCACGGACCGAGGCATCGCGGCAATACTCCAAGAGCTTGGCGTATTTCAAAAAGCTGTTATGGGCAATGGCCTTGGAAAGGACATAGCCATCCACGCCCGCGAAAAGCCCGCCACGGAAAAAGTAGTTGACGACAAAAGCCGAAAATCCATGCAGGAAAGGCGTGAATGCATGTGCCTTCTTTCCTTGCAAGAAAAGAATCTTAGCCCCGCGGGAACTGTAATTACGTTTGGAAAAGAGATCGTCGTAGCTCTTATATCTATAATGTATAATATCTGCCTTCAGATAAGAGATATTGGATTTGGGAACAAAAGCGTGCTGTTTCTGCTCCACAAACTGCAGTTTCTCTTTCCGGAAGAATCGCACCAGATAGTCCGGGTACCAGCCACAGCTCTTGACCCAGCGCTGTCCGATAAGATTCTTACGCCTCACGGCAAATCCATCATAGGGCGTCTTTTCCAGATCAATTCCGCGAATAGCCTCCACCAACTCCTCAGAGAGACGCTCGTCGGCGTCCAGACTGATCACCCAATCGTTCTTAGCATAGGGCAGCGCAAGATTCTTCTGAGGCCCATCCCCAATATATTCATGTTGATAGACTTTCGCCCCTGCCTCTCGGGCAATCTCCACCGTCCGGTCGGTGCTGAAGGAATCCGTGACAACGACTTCATCGCAGACCTTCTGCAGCGAACGAATGCAGTCTAAGATATGCTGTTCCTCGTTCAGGGCAGTGACGATACCGGTAATCTTCATAATCGGCGGCTTCAAGGGTTATTTTCTTCGCTCCATCACCGCACCCAGGCGTTGAAGACGTCCGACAATATCCTGATAGCCCCGGTCAATCTGTTCGACATTTTGGATCACGCTGGTGCCATTGGCCGAGAGAGCCGCAATCAGCAGGGAGACACCTGCACGGATGTCGGGAGACGCCATCGTCGTGCCTCGGAGCATCTTCTTGCGGTTCAAGCCAATCACGATGGCGCGATGCGGGTCGCACAAGGTGATCTGAGCACCCATTCTCTGCAGGTTATCCACAAAGAACAGACGGCTCTCGAACATTTTCTGATGGATCAGGACACTGCCATTGGCCTGGATAGCTGTCACCAACGCAATACTGATCAGGTCGGGGGTAAAGCCCGGCCACGGAGCATCGGCGATGGTCAGGATCGAACCATCCATATTGGTTTCCACCGTATAAGGGTCTTCGCCATGCACCAAGATGTCATCATCCTTCTGTTCAAAGTTGATACCTAACTTTTTGAACGTATAAGGGATGATGCCCAGATGTTGGCAGGCGCAGTTTTTGATGGTCAGCTCGGACTGTGTCAGCGCAGCCATGCCAAGGAAACTGCCCACCTCGATCATATCGGGCAAGATCCTGTGTTCACATCCATGCAGTTCCTCTACCCCTTCAATGGTCAGCAGGTTGGATCCAATGCCCGTGATTTTGGCCCCCATATTATTCAACATGGTGCAGAGCTGATACAGATAAGGCTCGCAGGCTGCGTTGAAAATGGTGGTCGTGCCTTCCGCCAGCACAGCCGCCATCACGATATTGGCCGTGCCGGTCACAGAAGCCTCATTCAGCAGCATGTAGGTGCCTTTCAGCTTGTCAGCCTTCAGCTCAAAGAAGTTGCCATCGTCTGAGATCTTCGTCTCGGCGCCCAGATTCTGGAAACCCTCGAAGTGGGTGGTCAGGGGCCGGCGACCGATCTGGTCACCCCCGGGGCGGGCGGCATACGCCTCCCCAAAGCGCCCCAGCAGCGGCCCGAGCACCATGATCGATGCCCGGATGGCGGATGACAGCTTGCTAAACTCGGGTGTCTTCATCATCGACAAGTCCACCCGGTCACTCTGAAACGTGAAGGTGTCCTTGCTCAATTTGGTGATTTTGACCCCCATCAAAGAGAGAATATCCTTGTAACGTTGAGTATCGCGAATGTCCGGCAGGTTGGAAATGGTGACCGGCTCTTTGGTCAGCAAAACGGCAGAAAGCACCTGCAGAGCCTCATTCTTGGCTCCTTGAGGCTCAATAGTCCCTTTTAGAGGATGACCACCTTCGATTATAAACTCGTCCATGAAACCCTTGATTTGAACTTTGACTTTGAACTTTGACTTTGAACTTTGACTTTGAACTTTGGCATTCTAATTGTCGGAACCCGTTATCGATTACGCGATTATGACTAAAACCGAATAACTACGTCAAATCGGAACCGTAAACACTATGGCCGGCAAGACATTGGCTTATTCCGGAATCACAATCGGGAACTGCTGGTTGAACTCCATACGATAAGGAGCACCGATGATATTGGTCAGGAAGTCCGTATATTGGTCTGTAAACTGGAACTTGTTGGCGTCGTAGTAGGCAGCAGGCAGCGGGAAGTTGCCGATGTTGCCCATTTCAATCTCGGTGGCGTGGAACTCTTCCAACTCATCGTAAGGCACAATGTCGCGCATGACAGCCATCTTGCCATAGTCCTCGCGAAGTAAGAGGTCCACGACCTTGTCGGCCAGCGTGGAAGTCAGACGACGGTCATATTCATAGCATTTGCCGGCACGAGGGATATAACCAGAGATCTGGCCACGGGCCTCGATACCGAGTTTGCGGTTGATTTCAGAAGCGATGACACCACTGACACCACCAAAGCGAGGATGTCCGTACTCGTCGGTATCCGCAGAGGCATAGACCATGCCCAGCTCTTGTTTCTCGTCATCCCACCATCTCACACCTTCGGAGACCGCGATGATAAGGCTGTGCTTGGGATCGCGCATGTAGGCCTCCTTGACCGCTTCGAAGAAGAACTCCTTGCGCTCCTTGGTCATCTCCACTTCAGGGATGAGGGCCATCTGGGCGCCACCGAAGGAGGCGGAACCGGTCAACCAACCTGCGTCACGGCCCATCACCTCCAAGACCATGATACGCTGATGGGACTCATTCGTGGTGTGCAGTTTGCTCGTCAGCTTTTTGATAGCCATGGCTCCAGAGGGGAAGCCCGGACAGAGCACCGTCTCAAACTGTTGTCCTTTATAGTGATGGATCGTTCTGGTTCTCAAATCATTGTCAATAGTCTTGGGGAAACCGATCACCGGGATGCCGTATTTCTCATACATCTTCTTGGCAGCGCCATTCGTATCATCGCCACCAATCGTCACCAGCACATCAATCTTGTAGCGTTCGATGTTGCGGAGGATCTGTTGGGAACGATCCTCGGGTTGTTTCTTGCTCGGGAAAGGGTTGGTACGGGAAGAAAGCAACGCCGTTCCGCCATAAATACCATTATAGGAGATGTTGGTCAGGTCCACAATGTCGCCATCACCGAGAAGGCCCTTCCAGCCGCGTAACACACCATACACTTTAAAGCCGAGCATGGAGGCTCTGTTGCGCACGCACTCGATACTGGAATTGATTGCAGGGGTGTCGCCACCACCGGAAAGAATTGCTAACGTCTTACCATTGAATAACTTGTCGGTTCTCATATTGTTACTATTTTAATCATTATTGTTCTGAAGGATAATCCATGCAAACTCATGGGCACTTATAACGCGGCAAAAGTAAGAAAAATAATCGTTGGAAACAAGACAGACCGGTGGTTACTTATTATTTTTATATCTTTGCCCACCCATTTCATCATGCCTATGAAACGCATTGCCCTTCTATTGACCATCTCCCTGTTGAGTCTGACCCTCTCTGCGCAGAAGTACGCCCCTCAACCCAAGCCCGCTGACCCGCCAAAGCCGTTCGGACCCGTGCCGACGGCCGCGCAGGTGGCTTGGCAACGGATGGAGATGAATATGTTCTGCCATTTCGGACCCAACACCTTCACTGGTTTGGAGTGGGGCGAGGGCACGGAGGCGGAGGACATCTTCAACCCCACCGCCCTCGACTGCAACCAGTGGGTCTCCGTGGCGAAGCAGGCCGGTTTCCGCGGCATCATCCTCACCGCCAAGCACCATGACGGCTTCTGCCTATGGCCTAACCCTCAGAGCACGCACACGGTGCGCGAGAGCGCGTGGCGCAACGGGAAAGGCGACGTGCTGAAAGAACTGTCGGAGGCCTGCCAGCGCAGCGGGATAAAGTTCGGTATCTACATCTCCCCGTGGGACCGCAACGCGCCCACCTACGGCACGGATGCCTACAACAAGGTGTTCCTCAAGACGTTGC
>JAFYEU010000011.1 GCA_017544105.1 Bacteroidales bacterium | reverse complement strand
TGTGACTTTCTCAACATACCGATACTCTGTGACCCCTGTTGCAGGGTCAACATACTTGACACGGTCTGTCCGTTTTGATGATCTTTTCATTTTCATTCTCTTTAGACCTCAAAATGTGTCAAGTTTTTTTAGTTCAAGTCAATTATAAATGTTTCGAAAAATAAGCAAAGAATATGACAGTCACTAATGTCTTCATTTGTTCTTAACCGAACAATGTATCTTTCATCATCTTCGATTCTTTTGTTTTGACTTAATTTCCAATGGAAATTTTTAATAAAATCTATTTCATTTTTATCAAGATCTATTCCGCTTTCAAAATCTTCAGCTGTAAAAGGATTATCTGATATTCTAAAACGACCATGCGAGAATAAATAATTATAGAACTCATCAGCGATATAATCATCTACCTTATCTTGTTGTTTTTTTAGTACTCTAATAATGGGGCTTTTATTGTTTGTACAATATTTGATTATAGAAGTGTCATTAGTTTTGTCTATTAAGCTTATTAACTTATTTGTGTCATTAACTTCAAAGAAATTATCTATTTCCCCATTTTTGACTATAACAAAATAATCTCGATTGTCTTTTGGGACCGAGAGTAAACATAATCCATCTTCGAATATACTTTCAATTTTAAATTTTTTAGGAAGATCGCCTATTTTCTTAAAGTCTTCCAATCTATATAAAGAATTGTTATGTTCAACTATCCCATCCCCCATATCCTTTGTAATGAATACATTTTTGTCTTTTGTATCATACCATTCATTTTTAAATACTTTATATTCGAAACCATACGCCCATATCTGTGATTTCCCATCTTCACTTATCACCTTTTTTAAGTATGGACCACTATATCTAGAATCCTTTCCTGGAGCTGAAATATCTTTATAATAGTAAACTAGATAATACCCCTTAGATGTACGATAAATTTCATCTGGATACCCTTCGTTACAATTCCCTTCGTATATTATTTCTCTTTCTTTATTAATTAGACAAGGAACCTCCTCTCGATAGATAGGATCATTTTTATATGCGATTGCAATATCTTTACGCCATTGACCAATCCGACTAAATCGGTTATCTGTAGGATTTGATTTTTTAGAATAAATAGTTTGGGGATTCTTAATAATAAACATATGCAACGAAAAATTGATAATATATCTATGATTAGTTATTTGAAAGCAATAGATTTTATAATCTATTAGATTAACCCTAAAGAGTAAATGTAAAAAGTAGGAATTATTGTTCCTTTTTTCTTGATTTCTGCAAAAATACAAAAAATATTGAGAGGTGGTGCGGTGAAAGGTAGTTTTTTACAAAAAAACTTCCATGTTGTTGAGTTCCAAGAGACTACACTCTCGCATCTGGTGGATTTGACCGGAGTCGAGGAGCTTGAATTTCCTTGTTCCTTTGTAGTGGTCGTACATGATGGAGATACTACGATGCCACCCCTGGATCTCGCCAATGCGGGTCCTGGGGCTAATCATCCTTTTAACAGGAGGCTACACCTCCTCGACTTCCTCCTTTTCTGGTTTTTTCCCGTCGAGGTAAGCAGAAGCCGCCTGAACGAAAACCATGAAACCCCAAATGACAAAAGAAAAGAATATCATCCCTATACCATAGCTAACATCAATAGACCATTGATAATCGTCTATAAGAGCTTCATATATACCGGCAGCGATAAAGAAACCGCCACTAACTAAAGAGAAATAACCAAAGAAACGCAGCCCTTTGATGATTCTGTCTCGAGTAAGTAAATTAGCCATATTTTATACCATTTGAAAATATCCCTATATGATTATGTCTATAATCCCTGCAAATATAAATAAAGACAACGAAATTTCCAAATTATAATAAACAAGTTGCAGCAAAAAGTGATAACCCTTATTGGGCTACCACTTGCTGTGATTTCTTCGTGCGCGGCTTGCTCTGCTTCTCCAACTTCTCCGGCTGCTCAGCCTTCGGCTCGGCGGGCTGCTGCTCCAACACCTTGTCCACGCTGTACTCCTCAGTGATTTCAGCGAACTTTTCTCCAGCTCTGCGACCTTTGCCATCTTGGCGGTAGTTGAAAAATCTGTCACTCATCACCATTGATATACTCGCTGGGCAGCATGCCAAACTCCTTTTTGAAGAGTTTGGTGAAATACTTCGGGGTATTGAAGCCCACCTCCATGGAGAGTTCGGTCATCTTGATGCCGGGCTGCTGACGCAGGATGCGGCATGCCTCCTTCAGGCGGATGCTGTTGATGAACCCGGTCACCGACTGGCCGGTGAGGGCCCGTAGCTTGTTATACAGGGTTGAAGAGGAGACGCACATGTCGGAAGCAAACTTCTCACGGTCGTAGTCGGCATCGTCGAGGTGCTGTTTCACACAGTCGATGGCCTTCTGGATAAACACCTCGTCGGGCGATGAATAATGCTGCTCCTCCACCTTGAAGTCGGTCTGACTGCTGAACTTCCTGCGGATGCGCTCGCGGTTGCGGATGATGCTCTCGATACGCAACTGCAGGTCTCCCATCCTGAAAGGTTTCGTGATGTAGGCATCAGCACCTGTCTCATATCCCACATTCTGGTCTTCATCCGTGGTCTTCGCCGTCAGCATGACAACGGGCAACTGCGCATAGTCTTCTGAGTCCTTGATCCTGCGGGTCAGTTCGATGCCGTCCATGACCGGCATCATGACATCGGTGATGACGATGTCGAGATCGCGCTTTTGGATGGTGTTCAGGGCCTGCTTGCCGTTGCGCGCTGTATAGACATGATATTGCTGGGCGAAGAGCTTGCGCATGAGTTCCAGGAGTTCGTGGTTGTCCTCCACGATCAGCATCGAGTAGTCTTTCTCTGCGGCGGAGTCATCGGTTTCGGGCTCACTGTCGGCGGTCATCAGCAACTGCTCTTCCATCTGGTCCGTCTGCTGACTGTCAATGGCCCGGTTGTCTGCTGTCTGGTCGATCTCGTCCTCACCATACGCCGCCTTGGTGATGGGCAGGGTGACGGTGAACGTGGTGCCCTCACCCACGCGGCTCTGGCAGTCGATCTTTCCGTGATGGAGCTCGACGAGGTTGCGCGTCAGCGAGAGGCCGATGCCCGTGCCGTGGGTGTTCATCCGCCGGTAGTCGCCGTCGAGGAAGCGGGTATAGAGATGCTTCATCTTGTCCTTAGAGATGCCGATGCCCTCATCGCTGACTTTCAGGGTGGCCTGCTGCCTGTCAGCGGTCAGCGTCACGGTGATGCGCCCGCCCTCCTTGTTGTATTTCACGGCATTCGACAGCAGGTTGTAGAGTATCTTGTCGATCTTGTCTTTGTCAAACCAGGCGTCGATGCCCTCGGCAGGGCACTCCACAATCAGTTGGCCGTTTTTGGAACCGGCCATCGGACGGATGCTCTCACACTCGTATGCGACAAAGCGCGAGAGATCGCCCCTGGCCACCAGCAGTTTCAGTTGTCCGGCCTGCGACTTCCTCACCTCAAGGATCTGGCGCAGCAGGCGGGTGAGCCGCTGGATATTGTTCTGCACCAGTCCGTAATTGGCACTGAACTGCGGTGCTTTCTGCCGCAACTCATCGACGGAGGCGGAGATGATGGTCAGCGGGGTGAGGAGTTCATGGGTGATATTGGTGAACACCACGGCCATGGCCAGGCGGTTCTTGGTCTTCAGGTAGTTTTTGTACCAACGTATCCCTCCATAGATGGCACCGGCCAGCAGTGCGGCATAGATGAGGTAGGCCCACCAGGTAAGATACCATGGCGGCAGCACGTTCACCCTGATGCTATAGGGCATCTCCGTCTGGTGCCCATGGCTGTCGATGGCCATCAGCCTGAGACGATACGTACCGGCAGGCAGGTTCTGATAAGTGGCCTCCCGGTTGTCGGCATCGGTGTAGTGCCACTCGTGGTCGTAGTTCTCCAGGCGGTAGGCATAGCGGCACTGCTGCTGACTCTGATAGGTCAGGAGCGAGAACCCGACCGAGAATTTCCTGACGCCCGAGGGCAGGGTGATCTCTTTGGTGTAGAAAGGCTGGCAAGAGGTGATCTTTTTCTGGAAAGTGGAGTCAAGCCAGTCGTAGGGCACGTCGTCGATCTTCAAGTCTGACACGATCAGCGGAGCGTGGCCCGCCTGCTGATACTGCTCGATCTGGCAGGGCTCAAAGGAAAAGAAACCGCTCACATTGCCGTAGAAGAGTTCCTTGCCATGGCGGAAAGAGCCGAGGGGAGAGAAATGGGGCGTCTCAAGGCCGTCCTCCGCACCGTAATAGGTCACAGGACTGTTTTTCCGGTCACCCTTGAGCCGCAGCAGTCCCTTGTCTGTGGAGAGCCACAGCCATCCCTTGCCGTCGCCGTCGATGGAATAGATGCTGTTCACATGGAAGTGGAAACGGTGGTTCACGGGCTCAAAGGCATCCTTCGCGCCATCATAGAGGAAGAGTCCGCCGCTGCTGGCGACAGCCCAGAGCCGGTGCTCTGCGTCCTCATAGCAGGCCAGGGCATCATCCAGCGGATAATTGTGGTTGGCGGGGGCATATTGGTGGAAGCGCAGCGACTGTGGCCGGCTCACATCGCCGCTGATGCGGAGGATGCCGGCATTCTCCGTGGCAATCCAGAACCTGTGCTGGCGGTCTTCCCTGATGGACTGCACGGCGCAGTTGCTGAAATCCCGGCCGTTCTCGCTCATCTTGAGGCGCCTGCCCTTTCCATCGGGCGACACCACTGCCACGCCATCGTTCTGGGCAATCCATACCGTACCGTCTGGCTGGCGCAGGAAGTCTTTCACGCTGCCTTCCCTGAGATACGGCGTATTGGTCTGGTCCATCATCTGGGCCTGCTGTCCGTCCTTCCAGGCGATGATGCCGCGCGAACTGCCAAACCAGAGTTCTCCGCCGCCTTTGTCCAGTACGGCATAGATGGTCTGGGCATGAATGCCGGCATTGTCTGTCATCCGGCTGAACCCGGGTATCTGACTGTTGTAGGTCACCTGGTTTCCCGCACGGTCGTATCGGGCCAGGCCATAGGGCTGGAGTCCCAGCCAGAACCATCGTCCGTCGGACGTGAAGACACTCTGGATGCGGTTCACCGGCAGTTCCCTGCCTGCCGGGTTGAGGAAGCAGAAGCGGAAAGGAGATGGCTTGGTGCTGAGGTGCACGATGCCCCGGTTGCGGGTGATGGCCCAGAGGTTGCCTTTCCCGTCGGTCAGCATGTCATAGCAGAAAGTCAGTTCGGCATAGTTCTCCACCTCCGCAGGGTCGTCGAGCCCCACACGGGTCAGTCCTTCGATGCAGCAGCCCCATACGGAACGGCTCACGGGGTCTTCCACCAACTGGTGGAAAGTGCGGAAGTCGCGCCGTCCCTCGTTGATATGATGGACACCCGGGTCATGCTCGTTCTCGGGATGGTCGAGGCGCACGATGCCGTTTTCCCAAGTGCCTATCCAGAGGCGTCCCCTGCTGTCGATCAACAGCGACGAGGCGGTGTTGCGCTCGCTCAGTCGGGGATAGCTCACCATCCTGCCGCTTTTCTTGTCGAGGCGGAACAGGCCGCCCTCCCAGGTTCCGATATACAGGTTGCCCTTGGCGTCCTCGGCCAGCGAGTGCACGCCGACCGGCATGTTGACTTGACTAAACTCATCCTTGCCGGCATCATAACGGGAAACGCCGGCGTCTGTGCCCACCCAGACTGTTCCGTCGGCCGATGTGAAAAGCACATTGACCGAACGGGCCTGATCACCATGCAGATGGTAGGTCTTAAACCGCCCCTGCTTCCTGTCATGGCGCACCAGTCCGTCGCGTGTTCCTATCCAAAGGCCGTCTTCCTTGTCTTCTGTCACACAGCGCACATAATTGTTGGGCAGGATTCCCGGCGAATAGGCATTGCTCCTGTATGGCTTGAAATGATAGCCGTCGAAAGAATGGAGTCCCTGGTCCGTTCCTATCCACATCAGTCCGTAGTGGTCGAGCATCAGGCAGCGGGCGTCCTCAGTTCCCGGAACAGGTGTCTGCGACAAGATTCTGAGGGCCACATGCTGCGCTGTTACCATTTGACAGACAGTCAATAAGGAGAGCAGCAGCAGTTTTCTGATCATCCGTTAATAGGTTGTTAGCACTTTATGATGCAAAAATACAAATTATAATTGAATTCGCCATCATCACATCACAAAAAAGAGTTGTCCATATCGTGCATTGCCGAATGGTTTTCATTCCCCATCACGCAAGCCATTGTGTCCACAGACAGGAAAGATAATGGCAATAATCATGATTTGTTGCCCTAAAATCACGATAAGGAGACTTGCTTTTCGCAGGAAATATCTATCTTTGCAACATAGAAACGATACACTGCATGAAAAACATCTTATTCTTCGTCGCTTTATTTGCCGCTTGGGCAACAACAGGAGAGGCTAAAAAACAAAAACTGCCTTCGGAGAAGGACATGGGTGCCTATCTCTTCACGTATTTCAATGACCCGACACACTCGCTGTTCATGGCCATCAGCTACGACGGCTACACGTTTACGGCGGTCAACGGCAACAAACCGGTCATCGCCGGCGATTCCATCGCCGAACAGCACGGCATCCGCGACCCGCACATCTACCGCGCGCCCAACGGGAAGTTCTATATCGTCATGACCGACCTGCACGTCTTCGGCAAGCAGAAAGGACTGCGCATCTCACAATGGGAGCGGCCGCAGAAATATGACTGGGGCAACAACCGCGGACTGGTGCTGATGGCCTCTGACGACCTGATTCACTGGACGCATCATGAAGCCCGCATCGACAAGCTGTTTCCCGAGAAATTCGGCGAGTTGGGATGTGCCTGGGCACCGCAGACCATCTGGGACCCTGCCGTCAACAAACCGATGGTGTATTTCACCATCCGTCAGCAACCCGGCGCGCGCACAAAACTGTATTACAGCTATGC
>JAFYEU010000081.1 GCA_017544105.1 Bacteroidales bacterium | reverse complement strand
TCGTGATTGCGGTATCCTTGGCGGCGGCCATGACGCTGACCCCGATGCTCTGTTCTCTCCTGTTGAAGAAGAATCCTAAGAAGAGCAAATGGTTCGCTGCTGTTTATGGTCCTATTGAGAAATTCCTCATCCGCTTGGACGAAGGCTATGCCAAGCTGCTCCGCTGGTGTGTCAACCATCGCAAAACGGTCGTGGGTCTCGCCTCTGTCATCTTCTTGGCCAGCCTCTCGCTGCTATTGGTCATCCCCACCGAGTTTTTCCCGACGCAGGATAACGCCCGTCTGAGCGTCACCGTGAAGCTGCCGCAGGGCACGCGTGTGGAGACTACCAAAGCGTTGGGCGACCAGATTGTGAAGGAAATCCGGGATAAATATCCGAACGAGATCAAGACCATCAACTACTCCGTGGGTATGCCCGACGAGGACAATACCTTCAGCTTGATGCGTGAAAACGGTACCCACCTGCTCTCCTTCAACATCCGTCTGGTGAAGAAGACCGAGCGTGACAAGTTCATCACCGAGATCTCCGACGGTATCCGTGAACTGTTGCGCCAGCATATCGAGATTGTCTCCTCCACGGTCAGCACGGGCCAAGGCAACATGGGCGGACAATCAACCGTTGATATCGAGCTCTACTGCTACGACTTCAACACCACTGACCAGTTTGCCGCCGACCTGGCTGCGCGTATGCGGCAGGTGGAGGGCTGCTCCGAGGTGGTGATCAGCCGTGACGAATATACGCCCGAGCTGGAGGTGGTGTTCGACCGCCAAAAGTTGGCCGAGAACGGACTCAACTCCACGACGGCGGCCAGCTACGTGCGCAACCGCTTTAACGGCTACACGGCGTCGCAGTTCCGCGAGGACGGTGACGAGTACAACATCCGTGTGCGTTATGCGCCCGAGTTCCGTAATGACATCCACGCCATCGAGAACATCTTGATGTATAACAATATGGGCAAAGGCATCCGCGTGGGTGATGTGGCCACGGTGGAGGAGACCTTCACCCCGCCGACCATCGTCCGTAAGGACCGTGAGCGTATGGTCAAAGTATCCTGTGTGGTGGCCAAGGGCGCCGCCTTGAGTGAGCTGGTGGCTTCGGCGCAAAACGAACTCGACCAGATGGACATCCCCGCCACGCTGGATTACAAGATCGGTGGTACGTGGGAAGACCAGCAAGACGCTTTCGGCGACATGTTCATGCTGATGGCCTTGATCGTCATCCTCGTCTATGTGGTGATGGCTGCCCAGTTCGAGTCGTTCACCTACCCATTCGTCATCATGCTCTCCATCCTCTTTGCCCTCACCGGTGTGTTGATCGGCTTGGCCGTCACCCGCACCGCCTTGGGTATCATGGCGCTGATCGGATTGATGATGTTGATCGGTATTGTGGTGAAGAACGGTATCGTGCTCATCGACTACACCAGCTTGTGCGTGGAGCGCGGCATGACCATCAAGGATGCGGTCGTCGCTGGCGGTCGTTCCCGTCTGCGCCCGATCTTGATGACCACCTTGACCACGGTGCTCGGTATGATCCCGTTGGCCGTTGACAAGGGCGAAGGCGCCGAGATGTGGAATTCCATGGGTATGGTTGTGGCCTGGGGTCTGACCTTCTCCACCATGGTGACGTTGATCCTCATCCCGATCATCTACAGTAAGTTCGCCGAGTGGAACGCCCGTGGCGCCGCCCGCCGTCGCGAACGCCGCGAACGGAATAGAGCATTAGGTGTTAATGAAGTATAGTGAGCAGTGAAGGGTGGTCAGTGAACAGAAAACAGATCACTGATCACTGATAATCAATTCAACAATTCAACAATTCAACATACAATGAAAGCAGTCTTTATATCGCAATATCAAGCCTTCTATGACGAGGTAATGGAAATCTTGGACAAGAACGAGGTCCGCGGGTTCACCTTCTGGAACGAGGTGCAGGGTAGGGGATCCGACAATGGAGAACCGCACTATGGAACCCATGCCTGGCCGACGTTGAACTCCGCCGTATTGGCCTTCGTGGATGACGAAAAGGTACGTCCGCTGCTCCACGATATCCACGAACTGGACTTGTCCGCCGAACAGCAGGGTCTCCGCGCCTTCGTGCTCAACGCCGAGGAGATGACCGATAAGGACCTGTAGAGACGTTCCATGGAACGTCTCTACGACCCCGTTCCTTTTGCCACCACTATTCCTGCCACAGGTTTTGGGTCGTCAGCACCACCCAATTCCCGTTGCATGTTCCCTGTGTTTCAGCCCTGCAAACAAACAGCATTTATCGATACATAATCCCCCAATCTTTCTAACAATTGATTGGTGATAAAAAAAATATTTTCGTTTCAAATAAATTGTATATTTGCAGCCTCGAATATAATGTAATAACAATAAATAGTATGAAACACTTATCTTCACTTTTCGGAACGTTAGTGGCAGTTCTTTTAATCTGCTGCTATTCTGTTAGTTACGCCCAATGCGATGGGGATATGAGATTCCTCTATGGCGATAGGAGCGGATGCCAGAAATATGGTATCGCCCTGGTGAAAGCTGATTCAAATGGGCAACATGTGACCCCGACATCTGCACTTTCTCTGCCTCATTTCAAGGGCGGCAACAAGGCAATGTGTCGTTATATCAAAAAAACGATGGTGTACCCGGTCAATATGAAAAACCAGAAAATCTCCGGTACCACCGTCGTCCAAGCATTGGTGAAAGCAGACAGCACCTTGGATGATATCCATGTGGTGAGCACTTCCGGCTATCAGGAGCTCGATGATGAAGCTTTGCGCATCGTGAAGTCTTTCCCCAAGATTGTGCCCGCCACCCAGAGCTGCGAGCCGATCGACTTCATCGTCCAAATCCCGGTAGTCTTCTCTATCGAAGAGGAAGAGGCTAAAGAAAAACTCGCCGAGAAAGAGAAACTCGTCCGCAATATTGGACCGATCACCCTCTATTTCGAGAACGACCGTCCTGATCCTCGTACTACCAAAGATGTGACCTCTACACAATACAAAGAGTTGTATGACGCCTATATGAGTAAGAAGAATGAATATGTCACCTCCTCTGGCAAAGATCTCTCCGGTGCTGCCAAGACCAATGCCGAGAATCTGATGACCTCCTTCTTCAAAGATTCTATTGAGACGGGCTATGATCGTCTGAATACCTTCTGCGATGCCATCATTGATCTGCTGGAAGACGGTCAGTCTGTTTCCTTCACGATCTCTGGTTTCGCCAGCCCTCTGAGCAACAGCACCTACAACCAGCACCTCTCCTCCCGTCGTATCGAGAGCGTCCTGAACTACATGAAACAGGTGAGAGGTGGTGCCCTCGCTCCTTATATCAATGGTTCAAAACCGGGTCTCACCATCTACAAGAACCCGTCTGGTGAGGTTAAACGTGCCGAGACAACCACCGCAGAAAGTGTGACGGTGTACGGTCTCCAAGCTGCCAAAGACAGAAAGATTGTCGTACACAATGTGAACGTGTACTAATCGATACACATCCTATCAAAGGGCTTCTTAAAACGAAGCCCTTTTTTTGTTTTGGATACTATCAAAAAAAAAATCACCGGCCCCGTAAAAATTGATGGCCGACCGTGATAATGCCGTCAGATTTTTTTTATTTTTGTGCCTTCAAAAAAAACAGGTGCCTAAGCCTGTGAGGATCTTTTGAAAAATCTTTTAATACATTAGATATATGCAATCCATCAACCCCCAGAAGAATTACGAGGACAGCAAGGCCGCCATCGGCTATGTTGACCGCAAAGAGGCCACCCAGGCCGACTACGACCGTATCGGGTTCATGTCGGGGCTGGAAGTACACCCGCAGCTGGCCACCAAGGAGAAACTGTTCTGCCGTTGTCCGGCGGGCATCTTCCAGAAACCTGATGAGTATGACGCGGAATTGCTGCGCCACATGCGTCCTACGCTCTCCGAAATGGGCGAGTATGACGGCACCGCGCTCATGGAGTTCAAGACCCGCAAGAACATCATCTACCGCATTGCACACCGCACCGCGTGTACCTATGAGGTCGATGATACGCCGCCATTCCCCATCAACCCGGAGGCATTGCAGTATGCCCTTGAGATCACCCTTGCTTCCAAGTTGAAGGTCGTGGGCGAAGTGCACATCACCCGTAAGCAGTACCTCGACGGCTCCATTCCGACAGGCTTCCAACGTACGGCCATCCTCGGTATTGATGGTGAGATTCCCTTGCGCCATAAGAAGGTTCGCCTTATCCAGCTCAGTGTGGAGGAGGACGCCTGCCGCGAGGTCTCCGATATCGGCCATACGCGCATCTATCGCACTGACCGTCTGGGCATGCCTCTGATTGAAACCGTGACCTATCCTGACATGGTGAATCCCGATGAAGTCGAAGAGGCTGGCAACGTGATCCGCTTCTTGAACCGCAGCACCGGTCGTGTGCGCACGGGCATCGGCGCAGGACGCCAGGATGTGAACGTGAGCTGCAAGGGCGGTACCCGTATCGAGGTCAAGGGTGTGGCCCACACCAAATGGATCCCGGAAGTCACCCATGTGGAGTGTTTCCGCCAGTGGGCATTGCTCGCCATCCGTGAGCAACTCAAGTCCCGCATCAAAAAAGAGGATTGGAAAATGAACTATATGGAACTCAACCCCAAGGAGTTCCACTTCTACTTCGACCCCATCACCGACGCCATCAAGAGCGGTGCGAAGGTCTATGCCGTCAACCTGCCGCAGTTCGCTGGCCTGCTGTCGCACTTCACGCAGCCTGGCCATCCTTTCTACTGCGAGTTCGCGGAACGGCTGAAGGTTATCGCTTGTTTGGAGCGTCCGAACATGGCCACCAGCGAGGACTTGGAAGACGTGGTGAGCCGCAGCGTGTTCGAGAAGGCCGCCAAGGCGCTGAATGCTGGCGACAACGACGCACAGATCATCTTCTGGGCGGCTGACGACGACGTGAAGACCGCCTTGGAGACCATCGAAGAACGAGCCCTGATGGCCTTCGACGGCGTGCCGCAGGAGACCCGCAAAGTGCTGTCCGACGGCACCACCATCTTCGAGCGCGTGCTGC
>JAFYEU010000080.1 GCA_017544105.1 Bacteroidales bacterium | reverse complement strand
GGTGCTGAATCGGTAAGTTTTTCTCCGCGGATCGCGAGGGTCACGAGATTTTTTTACCCACCCAAGGTTCATAGTGATTTATTCGTTTCTACTATAGAAACCCATAAATCATTATCACCTATGAAATTTCGACAGATACTTTTTGTTTTGCTGAGCCTAGTGTGCTTCAGCACGATTTCCGCGCAGCAGTTTACCCCGAAAAAACAGCAGAAATTCGCCGAACGCGTAAATCTGACAGCGTTTGTGGGCGAAACCTTGTGCGACAAATCATACGTCTTGAATGTGGACTGGCTGGAGTACCAATGGTGGTTGGAGCACACCTTCGGGAAAGAGTCGGAACAGTACAAGTCGGCCATTCTTGATCCTTCGGCGGCGCGTGCGCTGATGCCAGACTCCATTGCGGTAGTCTATGCAAATCATCCCCAATTCCGCACTCGACCAGTCTTGGGCGTCTCTCCAGAGCAGGCAGCCGCCTACTGCCGCTGGCGCAGCGACCGCGTGGCGGAATCAATGCTGGTTCAGCAATTGAAAGTGCGCACCTTCAAGTTTACGACAAGTACTAATATTTTCACATTGGATGACTATATCGCCCCGGAGGGTGTCCAATTCCTCCGTTTCTTCGTCCCTGCCGACATGGACACGCGTTACGGTTTCTATTGCTTTGCGGTGTGGCGTTGATATGTCAAGAATGTAGGATCTTAGAATCGTCAAATGTATGGTGTAGCCTATGTCAGGTCCGCCACGGTCATGCCCACCGTGGCAATCAGATCCTGTGGGTTGAGTTTGAACTGCAGGCCGCGCACGCCCGCACTGACGTAGATGTAGTCGAACAGTTCGCAGGTCTCGTGAATGTAAGTGGGGAAGGGCTTCTTCATGCCCACGGGCGAGCAACCGCCCCGGATGTAGCCCGTCAAAGGCAGCAACTCCTTCATCGGAATGAGGTCGCAACTCTTGTTGCCCGTCACCTTGGCGGTCTTCTTCAAGTCCACCTCCTCGTTGCCCGGAATGACGCACACAAAATGGCCGGTCTTGTCACCTTTCAGCACTAATGTCTTGAACACCTGGTCAATATCCTCGCCCAATTGGTCGGCAATGTGCTGCGCGCCGAGGTCGTTTTCATCCACTTCGTAAGGTATCAGCTCGTATGCCACCTTTTTCTGGTCCAGCAGACGACAGGCGTTGGTTTTGTTTATCTTTTCTTTTGGCATCTCTGTAATCCTTTTTTGGGTATGGATAAAAACAGAAATCTATTCTCCTTCCGGAGCCTGTTCTCTGACATTGGATTTCAAAGAACTGCTGATCTGTTTTTTCAGGTTCATCACATTCTGTTCCACTAAGTTCTGTTTCTCCGGTCGGAACATGGTGGCGTATTTGGCTTTCGTCAGCTTGAATTTCCGCTTGTCCGTGCCAATGATATCCAAACCCAGTCGTATCGGGCTGACCAATGAAACATTATAGTTATAGGTCATATCCAGATTGTGTCGGCCGGAGATGATGGCCTTGTATCGGTCGATAGCCAATAGGAAGGGGTAGACATCCACCTCATTCTTGTAGATGGTGACCTCAGCCGAAAGGCTGTCAATCTTGTTGGTCGTTCCTTTCTTGAACTTCAGCATCTTGGATATTTTCCGGTAGGTGTCATTGTCCAGTACCACCAGGTCATGGCCATCGATGGCGGCGGCCCCGCGCAGCGTGGAAAACTTGACGTCGTAGTTGGACTTCAGGTAGGTCTCGATGGCGAAATGGAATTCAGCGTTGCCAGCAAACGATTTCAGCATAGGCAATACGGTATCGACTTCGGGGATCATGTCGATCAGCTCCGCAATCTTGATGTCGAGCAAGTGGAAGTCCAGTCCCAGGAAGAGGTGGTTGCGTCGTGGTGTTTTGTACAATGCAGTCAGTTGCATGCGGGCCGCATCGGAGGTGAAGCCCATCTGGTCTAACACCAAAATACCATCGTTGACGGCAATCTTGCCACCCACCTTGCGGATGTCCACATCTTCATAATGCACCTTGTCGATATGGGTATTGATGGTCACATTCATGCCGCAGGGTACGATGAAGGGGTTGTCTTCTTTCGATTCCAGTTCTGTATTCATCAAGGAGTCGGGGGCGCGGAACCCGTCGGCCAAGGCCATGATCTCATTCAGGTTGATATAGGAGGAGGTGAGGTCCAAGGTGCCATGAAGCAATCCTTCTTCCTTGTAGAATTTGTCGATATCATACAGGTTGCCAGTGAGCGCGAAGGAGGATTCTCCCAGTTTGAATTTGCTGCTCCGGAAGTGGCACTTCTGCATGGTGTAGTCAATGTCCAGGTCAGGGATTGACAAGGGCAGCGACAACTCCGGCATTTCCACCTTGCCATTGTGTAAGATGACACGCATGGTGGGGTTCCATTGCATCAGTGTGTTGACCCCGTTTCGGTCAATATTGGCGGTGCCGTCCAATGCCAGCGACGGCGTGGAGACCTTGAGTTCCCCAATGGTGGCATCCAGCGCACTCTCTTTCAGCTTCAAGGCCATGTGGTCTTGGTCTTTCATGCTGAAAGAGCCGTCGGGATGGGTGAGGGAGGCGAAGATGGAATCGGTTTCAAAGGTGGCTTTCTGTCCTTTGAAGGTGGTGCCCAACTTCATTTTCTTGGTGCTGTCCAGGATGTCGTTCAGGAAGATGTCGATGTCCGCTTCTGTAAGGTTGGCTTTGAAAAAGTCGATGCTTTCACAATACAGGTGCGGCGACTGGATGCCCACCTCTATCCATTCGTCTATGCGGAAGGGCTTCTCTTTCACGGGGAAGCGCACTTGAAGGTCCATGGATTGCGATTTCAGGATGAGGGAATCGTCGTACAGCAGGTCCAGATTCCGGATGTCGAACTGGCCGGAGGCGGTCATCTTGTCGATTTGCATCTTCTGGATCTGCTCGTAGTCGAATTCTGCCTTGACGGAGGATTTGGCCGTGCCTTTGCAGGGGGTGATGCTCTCGGGCAGCAGGTCTTGGAAGTCTTCCAGTCGGATGGTGCCGTCAAGGGAGAGGTTGCAGAGCATCTTGCCCAGCAGGTCACGGATGGTGCCGTTGACCACGACGTGGTTGCCTCGCACATCCCCTTTCAAGGAGCGTATCTTAAGATCTGTCTGCTGGTTCAGGTCTAGATTCAGATCCGCCTCTCCGTTGATGTGCCGGATATCGAAGGGCATACCGCCCAGGGCGAAGTCAGCGTCCTTCAGGGCGACATTGCTGGTGATCAAAGGCATGGATTTTTCGTTATAGGTGCCTTTCACCGTTCCGCCGAGTGCGACAAGACCATTCAGTTGCATGCTGTCAGGGAGGCGTTGCGCGATGGGCTCGGGGAGCTTCTGCAGAACGTCAGCGATCGGCCAGGTGCCGGTCTTGTAGCGAAGGTCCATGTGGAGGTCTCCATTGAGGGTGTCGCGTTGTACATCGCCCGACAGTTCCATCTTGTAACGGTCATATTGCAGGTTCATCGCCTCCACCAGCAGCTTCTGCAAGGAGAGGACACCATCTACGGTGGTGTTGACACTTACTTTTTCTTTGTCGATATAGCGGGTGGTGTCATGCTGCAGGATGAGGTCTGCAATGTCAAGTTCAAGTTTGCCTTTCAGATGATCGAGGTCGGCAAGGCTGCCATCAAAGTCGGCGGCCAGATGGTCGCACTGCACGGCCAGTTGTGACGAGTCGGTAGTCAGAAAATGGATCTTGTCGGTCTCCAATTTCAGTTTCCCGTCCACATCGTCGTTTTGATATTGGCCTTGTACTTTGGCGTTCACATTCTTCACGCCTGCGGTGATGCGCGCGGGAAGGTCGGTGTAATCCACCCCTACACGGCGCAACTGCACATCGGTCAGGTTGAAGGAGTAGGGCGCCGAGGAGGTGTCTTTGGATTCTGGAAGCTGGAGGATGTCAAAGTTGTTCTGGCCGGACATGTTTCGGAAGAGATGGGCTACTCCGTCTTGCAGGATGAGTTGCGACACCTCCACTTTCTGGTTCTTGAGGAGCTCTTTGATGTTGAGGGTGGCCAGACAATGGTTCAGCGATAGGAGGGTGTCGTTGGGCGTGCCTACTACCGGATTGAGCAGCAGCACGTCCCGAATGTCCACGCTGAGCTGGGGAAAGGTCTTGAAGAAGGTCAGCCCTGTCTTGCCGATATGGTAGTCGCAGGTAAGGTAGTCTTTGGCGGCGCGGTTCACAATTTTGGTCAGCTGTTTGGGTGACAAGATGATCGCCACGGTGATGCCCAAGGCGAGCACCAGAAACAGCACCACGGAGGCGAGCGATATCAGGGTTATCTTAACGGGTTTCTTCATCGGAGTTGCCTTTGTGGAAAACGTACGAGGTGCCAAAGTCATCGTGATAAGCCAGCGTGGTGGCGGTGAGGGTGGTGAGGGTGTATTTCTTGGGGACCACACCGCCCATCTCCATGATATGACTTTGCATCAAAGTGGAACCGGAGAGGGTCCAGGTGTAGGGTTGGGCTTCCTCCTCCGTGACATCATCGGCGGTGTCCCAGGTGTAACCGGTGCCGTCTTCCTGATAGTACTCATGCAAGGTCTCCGACTGCCAATAGCCTAGCAGCAGTGATTCGTCAAATTTCGGCTTGCTCGGGGTGGGTCCATCGCACCCTAAAAAGCAAAAAGCCATCAGGATGAGCATACAAAAACCTAGACCATATCTCTTCTTTGTCATAGTCATATAATATTCACTTCAGGCCGTAGTGAGACCTTGAACTTGTTATAAACGTCGGAAATGACTTTTTCGTATAGCTGGCGGATCTCCTCGGGGCGTGCGTGCCCGTAGTTGACAACCACCAATGCCTGTTTGGGATAGATGCCGGCATCGCCTTCCCGATAGCCTTTCCATCCGGCCTTGTCGATGAGCTGCCCGGCCGCGAGCTTCACCATATCCCCGGCAGGGTAGGCCACCAAGTCGGGAAGCTGCTCCTTGAGGGACTCGTGGAGGGTGGCTGGTACGATGGGGTTTTGAAAGAAGCTGCCCGCACAGCCTATCTGGGTGATGTCGGGCAACTTGCTGTCGCGCACTGCCCGCACAGTCTGCACGATGTTCTCTAGCGAAGGCTCCAGTTGCTGACGCTCCAGCTCGTCTTTCAATGCTTTGTAGGTCAACGTGTAATGCGGCTCTTTGGAAAGCCTGAAGCAGACATGAGTGATGAAGCATTGTCCTTTCAGTTCCGTCTTGAAGAGGGAGGAGCGATAACCGAAACGACAGTCGGCATTATCATAGCGGAAGGGAGCCCCAGAGGATAGATGATACCCTTCCACGGCTATGATGCAGTCTTTGACCTCCACCCCGTAGGCCCCGATGTTCTGTACGGGCGCACTGCCCACCAGACCGGGGATGCCCGTCAGGTTCTCCAGTCCATAGTATTGATGCTCCAGACAATAGTGGATGAGGGTCTCCCATTCCGTGCCCGCCGCCACGCGCAAGGTGACCGACTGAGCCTCCTCGTCCATCCTTTCAATGCCTTGGAAGACGGGATGTACGATGGCTCCGTCAAAGTCTTTCGTGAAGAGCACGTTGCTGCCCCCACCCAGGATGAAGAAAGGTTGTTCCAAGAGATTCTGTTCGCAGAGGTTCACAATCTCTTCAGGCCGTTCCAGTTCGATGAACTGCCGACAGGAGACCTTCATTTTGAAGGTGTTGTGGTCAAGCAAGGGGTAGTTTTGAAAAACCTTCATGACGGGAGTTTTTTAGAACATATAGCCCATCTTGACGTAGATGTTGGCCATGCCGTCGTTGTCGCGTTTGTTGAACGGAACGGCCCAGTCCACCGAGAGCACAAAGTTGTCGTTCATCATCAGTTTAAGGCCAAGGCCGCCGGAGAGGTGCGGGCGGTAGATGTTGGCATCGTCGCCGAAAACGATGTAATGGTCAAGATCATTGAGGTCGAAGGTGGGGTCGTTGGCTGCGATATTCTGCTCAACGGTGCGGCGGTCGATACGATAGGGTTGCAGGATCATACCGGCATCCACAAAAGGATTAAGGCCTATCGCGAAACGCTCCTTCTTGATGTTGAACTGAGCCACGGTGAATCGGAATTCCACGTTGGCGAAAGCATAGCTGGGGGCAGTGACACGATGGCGGAGAATTCCGCGAACGGTGTTGCCGCCGCCAAGTCCTTCGTACAACACGCGTTGGATGAAGAGATTGTTGTAATAGTTGTTCAGATAGAACGGGGAGTTGCCGGCAACGGTCAATTGAGTACCCAAACGGTAGGCGAAGGTGATGATGTCTTTGTAAACAGGCACAAAATGGCGGAAGCTGGCATTGAACATCAGATTGTTGTACTCCTTGTCAGCCCCGAAGGCGGCATTGTAGGTCCAGAAGAACTCCGCATTCATGCCCTTGTGAGTGTTCTGTTGACGGTCGCGACTGTCGAACGTGATGCCGCCGCGCAGGTAGGGATGCCATCCGCCATTGGCTTCCGCCGGCGTCAAGAGTCCCCATTTCACATATTTTTCGTACAAACCATCCATGTAGGGAAGCATGTTCTCCGGCTTCTTGTTGCGGTTGATCATATCCAGGTTCACGCTGCCAATCTGATAGCCGAGCAGACCAATACCGGCATTCCAGAACCAGTTGCCCCCGATGTTGCCGTCCATGTCAACGGCAACGCGGATCAGGTCGCGTCGTGACTTGTAAAATGCGCGGGAGAGATAGCCGTCGTATTTCTTCTTGCACCAGTCGGCATTATACACCGTCTGGTAGCCGTTGAAGCCATAGAAATCGCACAGTGCATCCGGCAGATACGACAGGTCGATCTTCAGCCGGTGGTTAGGGATGAGGTATTTGGAATCATAGGCGAAGCGGAAGAGGCCGGAACGCTTGGTGGTATAGGCTGCCTCCACATACAGGGAGTGGAAATACTCCGGATAGATGGAGCCGTCGCCGAAGTTGTAGATGTTAGCCAAGACGCCATACTGGAAGCCTTTGTCAGCATCATAGGCCACGCTGGGTAGAATGCCGAAGGTCCACCCCGTGCGTACCGCGGGTTTCTCCTTTTTTTCTTTCTTGGGCTTGTCCTTCTTCAAGTCGGAAAGGTCGGTTGGCTCGCCAAAGGAATAGGAGGGTGCCACCAAGCACAAACTTATCATCAAAAGTAAAAAATGTCGCATAAATCTGTAGTTTTTAAAACAGATGCAAAAATAGATTTTTTTTATAAAGATATATCGGCCGAAAAGCGTATTTTTGCACTTTCAAAAAAACACTGACATGCATCAATCTGTTATCGTATCTCCCTCTTTGCTGTCTGCCAACTTTGGAAATCTGGAAGCAGACATACAGATGTTGAACCAATCTCGTGCCGACTGGCTGCATTTGGACGTTATGGATGGCGTCTTTGTCCCGAACATCTCCTTCGGCATCCCCGTGGTGAAAGCTGTCCGCAAGTTGTCGGAAAAGCCGTTGGACACGCACTTGATGATTGTGCAGCCGGAGCGTTACATCCATGCCTTCAAGGAGGCCGGGAGTGATATGCTGACGGTGCACTGGGAAGCTTGTACCCATCTGCACAGGACCATCACCCAAATCAAGGAGGAGGGTATGCTGGCGGGCGTGTCGCTCAATCCCCACACCCCTGTCAGCGGACTGGAGGACATCATCAACGAGGTGAATCTGGTGCTGCTCATGTCGGTGAATCCGGGTTTTGGCGGCCAGAAGTTCATCCCCCGGGCGCTGCATCGCATTGCGGAATTGCGCGAGATGATCGACCGCAACCATTCCGATGCCTTGATAGAGGTAGACGGAGGCGTGTCGCGGGACAATCTGCAGCAGATCATTGAGGCAGGTGCCGATGCTGTGGTGGCAGGCAACGCCGTCTTCAGCAGTGCCGACCCGGCAGCGGAAATAGATTACATGAAGAGCCTTTAAATCCTGATCGCGATGGATTTCCAACTCAACCTTTCAGGACAGCTGCTTCCGCTCACCCCACCCGTGGTGATGGGTATCCTGAATGTGACTGCCGACTCTTTCTTCGATGGTGGCAGGTATACCACGGAAGAGGCGGTCCTGCAACGAGCTGCTCAGATTGTGGAGGAGGGTGCTGCCATCCTGGATGTGGGAGCAGTGTCCACCCGTCCCGGCGCGGCGGAGGTGTCCGAAGATCAGGAGCTGGAGATCATCGGCAAGACTGTGGCCCTGCTGCATCACCACTTCGGCAAGATCCCGATCTCGGTGGACACATGGCGCGCCTCCGTAGCCCAAGAGGCCGTCAGACAAGGAGCCGCGATGATTAACGACATCTCAGGCGGGACCTTCGACGAGGCTATGATCCCTCTCATCGGTGCGCTGCAAGTGCCTTACTGTCTGATGCACACCCCCGGCAAACCGGATGTGATGCAACAACAGACCCACTATGACGATCTGATTGCCGACATGCTGCAGTTCTTTGGAAGACAACTGGACAAGCTACATCGGCTGCATGTCCACGACATTCTCGTGGACCCGGGCTTCGGCTTTGGCAAAACACTGGAACAAAACTACCAACTGCTGAAGAACCTGCACGTTTTTCACACCTTCGGCTATCCCCTTTTGGTGGGTGTGTCGCGCAAATCCATGATTTATAAGCTGCTGCAAAAGACTCCCCAGGAGGCACTCAATGGTACCACCGCTGTTCATATGCTGGCCCTTATGCAGGGGGCGGATGTCTTGCGCGTACACGACGTGCGCGAGGCGGTGGAGGCAGTTCGTATCTTTGAAACTTACCAACATGTATAAAATAGCATTGACCGGCGGCATCGGCACAGGCAAGACCTATCTGTCCAAACATTTTATCCAAATGGGCATCCCTGTCTTTTATGCGGATGATGAAGCCAAAAAACTATACGAAGATGACGGATTCCAACAGAGGCTGAAAACTCTTTTTGAGGATCCTGCCTTGGTAACTGACGGAAAGGTCAACCTTACGGTGCTTTCTGGCTTGGTGTTTGGAAATGAGGACAACCTGCAGAAGTTGAATCGCCTGGTGCACCCTGCGGTGATGGAACGGTTTGAACGCTGGGCGGAACAGCAGTCGGCACCCTCCGTGATGATGGAGTCGGCCATCGTTTATGAAGGCGGGTTGGCAGGTTTCTTTGACAAGATTATCGTGGTGGATGCCCCCCTGGAACTGCGGATCCGGCGAGTCCGGGAACGCAATCCCCACCTCTCCAGAGCCCAGATTCTCCAACGGATGTCACACCAGCTGCCCCAAGAGGAGAAGTGCCGACGGGCCGATCTGGTGATCTGTACCGGTGAGACCTATGAGATGTCGCTCAAAATTCTCCAAGAACAATAACATTTTTAGTGTATCTTTGCCGTTTGTTTTGCAAAGTCTCGTATGGGAAAATTTCAAAAGATAAAGAACGTCTGGAACATCATCAAGAGTGAGTGGAAGACCCACTACAGGATTGTGTTTTCCAACGAGCAGACGCATGAACAGCAGTGGGTCATCAAACGGCTGACCATCCAAAAGATGGTTGTCATCAGTGTGCTGGCAGCGTTCATCTTGATTGTGCTGACCACCATCTTGATTGCGCTCACCCCGTTGCGTATGTATATCCCCGGATACACCTCTAAGAACGACTATAAGCTGTACAAGCAGGCGGTGGAGCACATCGACTCTCTGGAACGGCTCATCAACTACAATCAGCAGTATATCGATCATTTCACCACGATGTTGGAGGGGAAGGTCCCCACCACAGAAGAGATGGACGAGGAGGCCACCAAGACACCCTCTGTGCATACCACCATCCGTGACAAGGAGCGTATGGCAGCCACGCAGGAGCTGAGGGAGGAGTCGGATATGATCCTGGCCCGGACGGATGAGAGTGTTGGCAGTGGCGCAAGCATGCCCAATATCGAACAGGCTAAAATCACCAACCTGAATCTCTATCCGCCAGCCATCGGTGCGGTAATCCGTCTTTTTGATGCTGTCAAGGGGCATTATGGTATTGACATTGCCAACACCGACCGCAGCACGGTGACGAGTGTGGCCGATGGGGTAGTCATCTCCACCTATTTCAACTCGTCGGATGGCTATGTGATTGTAGTTCAGCACCCTGGCAACCTGATTTCCATCTATAAGCGGAACGCTTCCCTGCTGAAGAAGACGGGCGCGCGCGTCTCTGCTGGCACCCCCATCGCCTTGATGGGCACCACGGCCTCCGAGGGGGCGAAAAACAGTCACCTGCACTTTGAATTATGGTATAACGGATTCCCGGTTAATCCGCTGGAATATCTTGTAGTAGAATAGAATATGGAAAAAATCATAGAGATAGAGCCCTCCATGGTGGTGGGCCTTTTCGGAGCCCAAAACGCCAATGTCGATTTGCTGTCGCATATCTTCTCCAAGTTGAAGATCGTGGCGCGCGGCAACACCTTGAAAGCGATTGGCGAAGATAGCGAGGTGGAGCTGTTTGAAAACAGGATCCATCTCCTGGAGAGCCATCTGGAACAGTTCGGCAAGCTGACGGAGACCGACATCCTGAACATCACGGCTTTGGAAGACGACCGCTTCTACCGGCTTAACAGTGGAGACAAGAATATCATCCTCTATGGTCGGGAAGGGAAGGCCATCAAAGCGATCACGCCCAACCAGAAGCGTTTGGTGGACAGTGCCGAGAAGAATGATATGGTGTTTGTGGTGGGGCCGGCCGGAACCGGCAAGACCTATACAGCGGTGGCCTTGGCCGTTCGTGCCTTGAAAAACAAGCAGATCCGGCGCATCATCTTGACCCGTCCGGCCGTGGAGGCTGGCGAGAACCTCGGATTCCTGCCCGGTGATCTGCGCGACAAGCTCGATCCTTATCTCCAGCCACTCTATGACGCCCTTTGGGATATGATGCCCATGCAAAAACTGATGAACTATATGGAAGACAAAGTGGTGGAGATCGCCCCGCTGGCCTTCATGCGCGGACGCACCCTCGACAATGCGTATGTCATTTTGGATGAGGCTCAAAACGCCACCTCCGCCCAGCTCAAGATGTTTCTGACCCGTATGGGCAAGAATGCCAAATTCTTCATCACCGGCGACATCACCCAGATAGACCTGCCTAAGAACCAGCAGTCGGGCCTCATCCAGGCCGACCGTATCCTGCGCGGTGTGCCCGGGATCGACTTCATCTATATGGATACCAAAGATGTGGTGCGCCACCATCTGGTCACCAAGATCATCACCCGCTACGAGGCTTATGAGCAAGATCAAGCCGAGAAGGCTCATGCGGCAAAAGATGCCCGTCAGGCTGCCAAGACGACGGATTCGCCAGAAAAAACAGATGCTGAATGAGACTTGACAGGATACATATTCCCCGAAGAGTCCGTTATCTCCTGAAACCCCTCGGATGGGTCTTCGGAGAGATGGTCAGACTGCGCCGCTGGTGCTACCGTGTAGGCCTGCTCCGTGCGCAGAAGGCCCAGGTACCGACAATCTGCGTGGGCAATATTGCTGTCGGGGGCACTGGCAAGACGCCCCATGTGGAGTATGTGATCTCCCAGCTTCAGGATGCACACCATCCCGCTCTTCTCAGCCGCGGCTACGGCCGTACCTCGAAAGGCTATGTCTTCGCCCCCAACGTCCCGGAGCATCAGCTTTCTGCCACGCTCATCGGCGATGAGCCCCTGCTCTTGCACACCGTGTACCCCGATATCCCGCTGGCCGTGGATGGCGACCGCGTGAAGGGCATCCGACAACTCTGCCTCGATGCACCCCATACCGATGTGGTAGTCCTGGATGATGCCTATCAACATCTCTCGCTGAAAGCCGACCTCAACATCGTGCTGACCGAGTATTCCTGGCCCTATTTTGTGGATTACCCTATGCCGGCAGGTCGACTTCGGGAGTTTCCTGCCGCCATCCAAGATGCTGACATGGTGGTGGTGACCAAGACCACGGCGACGCCGGATAAGATCCGCAAGGAGGAGTGGAGACAACAACTGGGTCTTCGGGAAGACCAACCGCTCTTCTTCACATCTTATCAGTATCGTGAACCTCTTCCGGTTACCGATGCCGCCCGGCACTACGCGGGAAAGAAGATTCAGAAAATCGTGCTCGTCACAGGAATCGGCAATTCCCAACCGCTGGTGGATTATTTGCAACAGTACTATACGCTCACAGAGCATATCAAATACCCTGATCATCATGCATATACCCAAATGGACATAGAGCAGCTGAGCGTGACAGTCGCTGCTTCCGACTGCGCCATCCTGACCACCGAGAAGGACTGGATGCGTATGCAGGATGAGGTATTGAAAAAAAACGTATCTTCGCTCCCGATTTTTATCATTCCCATCTCCGTACAGTTTTTGTTCGAGGAGGAACAAACGATATTTAACCAGATAATTCAAGGATTATGTTAGACGAAAAGAAAGAGAAATTGCAGAAAACCATTGATTTTTTGCAGAAAAGGATGACCATCAACCCTAAAGTCGCCATTGTATTGGGGTCTGGTTTGGGTGGTCTGACCAAAATCATGGATATTGTAGAAGAGATTCCTTATGTAGAGATCCCCAACTTCCCCGTATCTACCGTCAAAGGTCATAAAGGTACTTTGATTTTTGGGCGGATCAACCAGGTGGATGTCGTGGTGCTGAATGGCCGCTTCCACTATTATGAAGGTTATCCGATGGAAACGGTTACCTATCCGGAGATGGTCTTTGCAGGGTTGGGCATCAAGATCTTGATCCTCTCCAATGCTGCCGGAGGCATGAACCCTACTTTCCAGGTGGGCGACATCATGCTGATACGAGACCATATCAACTTTTTTGGAACCAACCCGTTGATTGGGCCCAATGACGATAACCTTGGCCCCCGTTTCCCGAATATGAGTGAAGTCTATTCCCGCCGCTTGAGAAAGATCGCGCATCAGAAGGCCAAGGAGCAGCAGATTCATCTGCAAGAGGGAGTCTATATTGGTGTTACCGGTCCTTGTTTTGAGACGCCTTCGGAGTACAAGGCCTATTACCTGTTGGGCGCCGATGCAGTGGGTATGTCAACCGTTCCGGAAGCCATCATAGGTGCCTATCGCGGAATGGAGATTTTCGCCTTCTCGGTCATCACGGACCTGGGCGTGGTGGGTCAGGTGATGGAGGCCACCCATGAGGAGGTCCTGCAGGCAGCCAAGACCGCCGAGCCCAAGATGATCAAACTGATCTATGAGATGATGCCGGAGCTGTAGTCTGTATTATTAACCATTTTTGCCAAGACAATGAAAGTAACGATTATCGGATGTGGCAATGCCGGCATGGTGCATGCCGCCAAGTTGATAGAACGACACATCCCCGTTTGTCTGTTAAAGACCTCCACGGTGACCCAGACAGACTTTTTCAGCACCATGCAGGAGGTGAAGGGTTTTAATGTCCTGGACGAGACCCAGCAGGGCAAGCGCTTTTTTGCCAAGCCCGACCTGATCACCCGGGATGCTGAAGAGGCCATTGCCTTTGCCGATGTCATCATGGTGATGACCACCACGAGCCAGCATGAGCACATCGCCCGTCTGATTGCGCCTTACGTGCGAGACGGGCAGGTCATTGCGCTCATCCCCGGCTACATGGGCAGCCTGATCTTCAAGAAATATATCCAGAAAGATGTGCTGTATTGTGAGTGGGAGACGACTGCCTACAACGGGCGCATCGTGGATCAACTCTATGTGCACGTCACCTTCTATAACCCACGCAATGCCATTTCAGTCTTGCCGGTGGCCGCCACTGAGCAGGTGCTTTCGATTTTTTCGAAGATGTTTGACAACACCCATTACACCCGTCGCCATATCCTGGAGTCAGCCATCCACAACCCCAACATGATGGTGCATCCCATCGGCATCCTCTTTTCGGCTTCCCGTATCGAACATAGCGGCGGTGAGTTTTGGATGTACAAGGAGGCATTCACCGAGTCGGTCGTTCACGTCATCCATGCTTTCGACAAACAGAAGAATCAAGTGTTGCAAGCTTTTGGGTGCGAGCCGTTGAACTATTTCGAGGCTGCAAAATGGCGTAATGAGGAGGACCTTTCCATTGATGCCATGGAGGTGTTCCGCTCCTTCTCCAATGCTGCCAACAAGGGCCCCTCCACGATACATCACCGCTACTTGACAGAAGATGTGCCCATGGGCTTGGGACTGTACACCTCCATAGGCCGTGTGGCAGGGGTGGACACTTCTATCGCCGATGCAATTATGACCTTGTCTTCTGCTTTGATACAAAAAGATTTGCGTGCTGAAGCCCGCACGATAGAGTTCCTTCTCGGGAAAGAACAGGTCACCACGCAAGACATCGCGCTTGCCATCGAGAAATAGGGGAGGCTTATGCAGGAGAGTCTGAGGAACCGGACTATTTCAGGGATGTTGTGGGCAGGCATCGGGAAGGTGGGAGCGCTAGGCATCTCGTTCATCACCAATATGGTGCTGGCCCGACTGCTGCTTCCCTCCGACTTTGGCTGCATCGCCATGCTCTATGTCTTCATCGCTATCTCCGGCATCTTTGTCAACGGCGGCCTCGGATCCGCCCTCATCCAAAAGAAGGAGCCTACTCATATCGACTACACCACAGTCTTCTACTGGAATATTGTGATGTCGGTCCTTTTCTACCTTATCCTCTTCTTTACGGCACCCGCCATCGCTCGCATGTACGACATGCCACAGTTGCAGAATGTGCTCCGTGTACATAGTATCGTGCTGTTGATCATCCCCTTTTCCATGGTGCAGTCCAACCAGCTTCAGAAGCAGATGCGCTTCCGGGAGCTCACCATTCGGAATGTCTTTGCCACCTTGGCGGGCATGGTGGTCTCTATTGCGATGGCCCTGACCGGCTTTGGCATTTGGAGCCTCGTTGCCTCTTCGCTGGTCTCCTCCTTTACCAGCGTGCTGCTGCTGTGGGGGATGAGCACTTGGCGCCCCTCTTGGGAGTTCAGCTTCGCCTCCCTCAAGGAGCTGTTCAGCTTTGGCGGCCTGATGCTGATTTCCTCCTTGGTGGAGACCATCTACACGAATTTGCAAAGCTTTATCATCGGCAAATGGTATTCGGCTCAGGATCTGGGCTACTATGCGCAGGCCCGGAAACTGGAGGAGATTCCGACGAACGCCCTTTCGTCCATTGTGAATGACGTCTCTTTCCCCGCCTTTTCCTCCCTGCAGGATGACAAAGAGCGACTGAAGTCCTCCTTGCGCAAAACCATCAAGTCGATTACCTACCTGAACATGCCTCTCTTTGCCCTCCTGATTGTGATCGCCCAGCCTTTGATTCGTCTGCTATACGGCATGCAGTGGGACACCTCGGTAAGCTATTTCCGGATCCTATGTCTCTCCAGCATGATTTATACGCTTAACACGGTGAACACCAATGTGATCAAATCCCTTGGAAGAAGCGGCATCTATTTTATTGTCCAACTCTCGAAACGCCTGATAGGCATCGGCCTTATCGTTTTCGGATTCCAGTACGGCATCTATGGCCTGTTGTGGGCTATCGCTTCGGTGGGCTATATCTGCTTTTTCATCAATGCTGCCGTCAACAAGAGACTCATCAACTATGGCATCTGGGACCAGATGAAGGATGTCGGCGTTTATTACTTGGTTTCTCTGTTGATAGGTGCCGGGGTCTTCTGGCTGGGGACAGTATGCCCTGTTAACCAGTATCTTCTGATGGCTATCCAAACACTGGTGTTCTGTGGTCTCTACATTGCCATCTCCCATGTCGGACGTTTTGAGGGTTATCAGACCTATAAAGGAATCTTGTTGGAACGCCTGCAAGCGCGCAAACAAAAGCAAAACCATTAACATTTTTTGTTAATCTTTTCTGTATATGAGATATTTGAAATTGATTAAAACGCTCCTTAAAACAAACCTGTTCAAGACCATCTGGTTCAATTTCAAGATGTTGCCGTTCAAACAGGCGGTCAAGTTGCCGTTTTTCATTTACGGGCGAATGACCATGCGTAGCACGAAGGGCACCATCGTGCTGGATACCGGAGGCCAGGTGCATCCCGGCATGGTGAAGGTGGGGAAGAACGACTACTATATTGCCACTAGCGTGCAGCGCACCATCTGGAACATTCGGGGCACGCTCGTCATCCAGGGCAACACCCGCTTCATGATGGGCTCCTACCTGCTCATTGCCGATCATGCCACGCTCACAATCGGAGGGGATGAACAGATCTTCGGCACCAATGTGCGCATTCTTTGTTTCGACCGTATCACCCTGGGCAAGAATGTCCGCATGGCTTGGGATATTCAAATCATGGACTCCTCGTTCCATTATATAGAAATGCTGGAGAAAGAGAATCGGGTTTCCCAACTGACGGAGCCCATGTCGATAGGGGACAATATCTGGGTCGGCAACCGCACCACCATCTCCAAGGGAGCACAGCTGGCACCATGGACTGTAGTGGCTTCCAATAGTTTGGTCAACAAGGACTTCTCTGGTTGTGAGCCCTATTGTCTGTTGGCCGGCGCCCCCGCCAAGGTCAAGGCTACCGGCATGAAACGAATCTTTGACGTGGAGCGGGAACGGGCGTTGGACGAGCAATACCACTACCACCGTACCCATCTGTAGTCTTCCGCACTACCCGCCATTGTTTCGGGGGAAAAGTCAAAGAATCCTAAATTTAGTTTTATTAAGATTTTTTCTGTCTGGGTGCCCGTATTTTTATTATTTTTGCAGCCTTAAAAAATGTTAAACGAATATGGCGAATTCAGATTATACTCCCATCCTGCCACGCAGTAAAAAAACCCGCTTGCGTTATCGTGTAGCAGTCATTGGGGGAGGCAGTTGGGCAACCGCCATCATCAAGATTATTTCGGCTAACTTGGAGCATATCCATTGGTGGGTCAGAGAGGAAGAGGTTGCAGAAGGTATCTCCAAATATGGTCACAATCCCAAATACTTAAGTTCGGTATTCATCAATCCCGACGAGGTCAAGGTGAGTACCGACATCCGCTCAGTGGTCTCCAAGGCAGATTATGTGATCATCGTCACCCCTTCCGCCTATCTTCATCAGAGTCTGGAGCCCTTGCAGAAGCGGAGCCAGCTGCACAAGAAGAAGATCATCTTGGCGGTGAAGGGTATTGTCCCTGAAACCATGCAGCTGATCAGCGATTATATGCAGACGCAGTTCAAGGTGCCGGTGGAGAACCTCTGTCTGATCAGCGGCCCGTCTCATGCCGAGGAGATCGCGCAGGAGAAGTTCACCTATCTGACGGCTGCCTCTGTCAACAACGAGTTGGCTGGCATCGTGGCCAAGTTCTTCACCAACCGCTATTGTCGCGCTTCCGTTTCCAATGACCTTCTTGGGGCAGAGCTCTCCATCGTGTTGAAGAACATTTACGCTCTCGGCGCCGGTATCTACAGCGGTCTGGGCTATGGCGACAATTTCATCGCGGCATACGTGGCCAACTGCGTCAAGGAGATGAAATATTTCGTTTCCCATGTCTATCCCAACGAGAACCGCCACATCTCCGATTCCGTCTATCTGGGCGACTTGCTGGTGACCGCCTATTCCACCTATAGCCGTAACCGCCTTTTCGGCATCATGATCGGACACGGTCTCTCCGTGCGAGTGTCCCTGATGGAGCTCCGTATGGTTTCGGAAGGGTACACCGCCTGCCGTTGCGTGCATGAGATCAACAAAACCCAACAGGCCAACATCCCGATCGTGGAAACCATCTACGGCATCCTCTACGAGAACAACAACGTGTCTTCCGAGATGAAACGTATCGCCGAACATTTCGTATGATCCGTTTCGTGCAACATAAGGACATCGACAGCATCAAGTGGGACCAGGCTATCGCGAAAGCGCAGTATTCCACTTTGTTTGCCCGCTATGAGATGCTGGATGCCTTGACATCCCCCGGCACCTGGCATGCGCTGGTGGAAGATGACTACCATGCGGTGATGCCGCTCCCGGCACGCTCCAAGTTTGGCATTTCCTATCTTTATACTCCGTTTTTCATGCCCCAGATGGGCATCTTCTCGCCAGCGACGCTCGCTTGTCTGGACACCCGTCGCTTCTTGGCAGCCATCCCCCAAAGATATAGGCAGGCAGATCTGGTGCTGAATGTACACAATGAGACGGACGAAGCCGCCACGGAGCTGGTGTCGCACACCTTGGACTTGCAAAAGCCATACGAGCACTTGCGGGCGCAGTTTTCACAGAATACAGTCCGCAACATCCGCAGTGCGGAGCGACAAGGCACGATCATCACCTTGGGCGAGCCCATCATTGAGGAGACGATCCGGCTGTTTCGAGAGAACCGCGGCCATGTCTCCGATGTGCACTTCCAAGCCCAGGACTACCAACGATTGGCGGTTGTGGCCCGACAACTGGAAGCCCAAGGGGCCCTGCTCACTGTCAGCGCGCGCACTCCGGATGGCACGCTCATTGCCGGCGCTCTTTTTGTGCTGGATGCCCCGAGGATGTGGTTCTGGTTTTCCGGACGCGACAACCGCTATGCGGAGTACAAACCCCTTTTCCTGCTGATGGACCGCGTTATCCAACACTACGCGGATCAAGCTTGGATCTTGGATTTCAATGGATCCCGCAACCCTAATGTGGCCCGCATGTACCGTAGCTTCGGCGGGGAGCCCTACACCATCCCGCTGGTCTCTCTTTCGCGAAGCAAGATCCTGCAAAAGATGGCAGAAGTGGGTAGGAAAATCCGCAGATAATAATTTTTCTTAAAATACCGACCCTGACAATACAGGTGTCGGGGCGTTCGTTTTTTTTATTATCTTTGCCGCCTCATTTGAATAAATCACATAAAAAAGTATAACAATGAAAAAATTCTTTATTCTATTCGCCGTGGCTGCCCTGTTGATGAGCAGTAACGATGCTTTGGCTCAAGACGAAAAGGCCAAAGAAGAGGGCTATGTCTTTACTGTCCAAAAAGAAATCCCCATCACTTCTGTTAAAGACCAACATCGTGCCGGTACCTGCTGGTGCTATTCTGGCCTTGGTTTCATTGAGGCTGAATTGCTGAGAATGGGCAAAGGAACTTACGATTTGTCAGAGATGTACATCGTTGCCAATACCTATAACGATCGTGCCAAGGCTGCCGTTCGTACCCATGGTGACGTCTCTTTCTCTCAAGGCGGTTCTTTCTATGATGTTCTCTATGGCATGAAGACTTTCGGCCTGGTTCCCGAAAGCGAGATGCGTCCGGGTGTCGCTTATGGCGACACACTGTCTGACCACACCGAGCTTTCCGCTTTGACCGACGCTATGGTGAAAGCTATTGCAGAAGGTGACCACAAGAGCCTTCAGAAAAATGACAAGAACGAGGTGCTCTGGCAAAAAGCCGTGGCTGCTGTTCACGAGATCTATTTGGGCAAAAACCCTGAGAAGTTCACCTACAACGGCAAGGAATACACCCCGAAATCCTTCTACGAGTCTCTGGGTTTGAATCCTGACGACTATGTCTCCATCACCTCCTATACCCACCATCCGTTCTATGAGAAGTTCGTGTTGGAGATCCAAGACAACTGGCGCTGGGCACAGTGCTACAACGTTCCGTTGGATGAGATGATGGATATTTTCGACTATGCCATCGATCATGGTTATACCGTGGCTTGGGGTTCCGACGTGAGCGAGCAGGGATTCCGCATGGGTGTGAAGAAAGGCTTCTGCGTGCTTCCTGAGACCAAAGCTTCCGCCATTCAAGGCAGTGATATGGCTCATTGGACTGGCATCAGTCCCAAAGAGATTCAGGATGAAGCAGCCAAACATCCCACACCGCAACGCTGGGTTACCCAAGAGGAACGTCAGGTGGCTTTCGACAACTGGGAGACTACCGACGACCATGGCATGCTGATCTACGGTAAGGCCAAAGATCAGACTGGCAACGAGTACTACATGGTGAAGAACAGCTGGGGCGACTATGGCGACTATCACGGCATGTTCTACGCTTCCAAGGCTTTTGTCCGCTACAAAACGATGAACATCGTGGTGCACAAAGATGCCATCCCGAAGGATATCAAGAAAAAACTGGGTATCAAGTAAGGTATCTCTAAGACCTATCCAAGCGCATTGCGGTTCTTACCGTGATGCGCTTTTTTTTCGCAGGTTGCGTTCCACGACCCACAGCAGATTCCGGAGATGATTGAGTTGCGGCACGGACAGCTGTGAGAAGGAAATGACTGAGCCAAACCAGCGCGGCAGACGGTCGGGTGCCCATAGCATCAGATTCTCCCGCAGGGCCTGTTCGTCGGGGACCGGGTGAGAGGCATGGCGGCGGCGTACGTATTGCAGGATGCGCAAACCATCGGCCTTCTCATGAAAAGCATGGATGAAATGGGGCAGGTCCTTGACATTTTGTCGGATGGATCCCCATAGGTTCCGGTTTTGGAACTGCGTTTCCAGAAAATCCAGGAAGTCGGTGTGTACAGTGCCGTAATACAAATCCGGCAATAGGCGGATGGTCTCCTGAACGGGCTCCCAGAGGGAATGATGGAAGATGGGGTAGGAGGTCTCCGCGTTGTCCATGCCCTGCAGGATGGCGGGGCCGGTGCCGAAGGGCACGCGGTTGGAGGTGCGGGTGGCGGGATAGACCATCTCCGCATTGTCCGTGCCGATGGGGGCCATCTTGCAGAACTTCTGGAGGAGGTAGAAGTCCTCGCCGCTCTGATAGGGCGTGATGCCACCGATCTTGCGCAACGCACCCGCCCGCATGACGATGGCGGACCCCAGGGCGGTATATTGGTAAGGGGTGTCTGTCAATAGCATGTTGATGGCATAGTTGCGCATGTAGAGTTCATAGCGCAACAGGGCGTGGTCCATGGCGGCATCCCCGCTCAAGGGATGGTAGTAGGGAACTGCCAAAGCCGGCCATTGCGGATGATCCCGGAAGGTGTGCAGAATAGAGGCCACATAGGTGGGTCGAATGCGAGTGTCGGCATCCAGACTGATGAGGAGGTCCTCCTCGGAAGCCACCTCCAGTATTTTGTTGAAGAGGGTCTTGCGTGCCCATCCGACCCCCGTCTGCTTCCCTTGCCATCCTCGCCCCGGTGACGAACAGTCTATCACCTCCACGGAAAGATCAGCATAGTCGCGCAGCCATTGCATAGTCCTTTGGTTCTGCTCACACACACGCCTCTTGATGGGATCTTGCCACCAAGCCTCCGGCTGGTTGACACAAACCCATACTTGAAAATCACCGAATGTCTGTCGGGTAAGATCTGAAAGGGTCAACGGCAAGGATGCATATTCGTCCATTGCCGGAATCGCCACAAAGACCCTCGGGAAGCTCATCTCTACTTCACCGTTATCTCCACGTCACGTGTCTTGATGGTGGTCTCTTCGATATTGTCGCGGGCATAGACAAAGTGGAGCGTCTGCACACCCTTCTTGACGGCCTGGAACTTCCAATAGCGGTTGGATGGAGCCCCGAGCATGTTCTCCGGTGCCGTGCGCTCGTAGCGGTTGTCCACCGAGTCCACCACGGTAATCTCGTCCTTGTTGGCCAACGTCCACCAATAGCCTAATGATGCGTTGGTGGTGAAGGCAATCTCTACGGTCTGGCCCTTCTTCAGGGTGACCGCGTTCGTCTGCTTGTCTAATGAAATCATCTCTTTCTGAGACTTGCATCCTATCATGATCAGGAACAAGGTGCTGAAAAACAATATCCTTTTCATTTTTGTAAATTATAAATCAGCGGCAAAGATACATTTTTATCTTCAAACTGCCGTTATTTTTTCCAGAATTTGTCGGTAATGTCAACGGGAATGCCATCCACATTCTTCAGCAGGCGCTGGTTGGTGGTTCTCTCCTTCAGGCTTCCGCGTTGGGCATCATAAGGTCCAACCTTTACATAATCAAAATGGTGGAAATTGTCAGGTATAGGTTGTTTGCCGGAGTACCAGGCCACCTTCAAGGGGGTGGTTTTTCGGACATGGTCGGCCAGCAGCTGCACCTCGTCAGGCGTGGCATCCCCGCCCATAAAGCAGACGCAGGTGACGGATCGGCCATAACGTTTCAGGATGTTGTCCAACGTCTGCTTGTCCAAGGGCTCGCCAATATCCTCTTGCAGATGAGGACTGTGGCATCCGGGGCAGTGGTTTGGACAATGGGTGATGTTCACCGCGAGGGTCACCTCTCCGGGAATCTCTTGAAAGACAATATCGTAGTTATAGTATTTCACCCTAATCCATCTTCGCGTAGTATCTTCTTGCAGCCTCTTCTTGTCGGCCTTGGGAGAAACTGCTGACACGTTTCATGTAGCCAATGACACGGGTCAGGTAATCCAGGTTCTGACTATGGCATTCCGGGCACTCGTGCAGATAACGCTTGTCGATATGGCCGCAGTCGTTGCATACGGTGTTCGGGATGTTGAAGGTGAAGTAGTTACAGCCTTCTTGGGCAGCCACGCGCAGCAGATGGCGATATTGCTCCTTGGAGAGATGCTCTTCCAGATTGCAGTGCAATGCCGAACCGCCGGTGAGATGCTCAATGTAGCGCTTGCCATGCATGCGGAACTTGTCAATCACGTTGGTGTTTTCATCTTCCACCACGTAGAAGTAGCTGTTGTAGCAGTCACGCGGCACCTTGTAGCCATCTTCGCGGTCCCACTTGGCATGTTTCACGCCCACATTCTCAGCCGGGATCATCTCGCAGTTGAACATCAACTCTTTGGTCTTGTACTGCTTGTTGTAACGTTCGATCAGACCTAAGATGTCTTCGACAAACTTAGCATATTCATCGTTGTCGGTGATCGGTATGCCCATGTATTCTGCGGCCTCCACCAGTCCGTTGACGCCGATGGTCAGGTATTGGCGGTTGATGGCGATGTAACCGGAGTCGAAGAGCGGCAGCATGCCCTGGGTCTGCAAATACTTCAGATTCTCATTATAGGCAGTCTGCACTTTGTGCATCAGGTCGATGACCTCTTCCACGAATTGGAGGAACGGGATGTTGTTGCGGTGCTCGTATTGGATGCAGCGGTTCAAGTTGATGGTGAGTACACTCTTGGATCCTGTGGACACGCCACCGGCTCCCAGCGTGTAGCTGAAGCCATTGTCTTGAATCTCGTTACGCAGACGGCAACAGCTGCTCAACGAGTCGGCATTGTCGCTGACGTAGGTGAAGAAGGAGTGACCGGCAGCATACATCTCTGCAGTGAAGTCCGCATATTCCTGATCCATGATGTCCCCGTCCTTGGAGAGCAGCGCCATCGTCTCCACCGGGAAGGTGAGGACGGCTTGGGTGCGCTCTTCGTTGAACCAGCGCATGAAACGCTTCTGCAGCCAGCTCACAGATTCCCATGTCGGCACTGTACCGTCCGGGAAACGGAACTCGCCAAAGAGGCTCTGGAAATAGTATTTGTCGTAATAGGAGATATTCCAGAATACAGATTGGTAGTTACGGGCACCCGAAGGCTGGTTGATGGAGTAGATGACCTGCTGGAAACAGTCGGTGATCACCTTGTCGATGGAACGCTGACGACTGGAGAGGTCCACCACCTTGTCGGCATGTTGGAAGTAGTCGTTTCCATAATCCTTACGGATGAAGTAGTCCATGTACATCAGGAACTCCGGTGTTGCACAGGCACCACTCAACATGCTGGAAACCATGAAGACCATATTGACAAACCCACCACAGAAGGACTTCAAGTTTTTGGGGCGCGTAGAGTTGCCCCCGATGCTCTTGGTACCGTCCAACAGCCAAGGATACATCGTGATGCTGGCACAATAGTTGGCAATGCTGGTCTCATCATTCTTGTAGATGAAGTGCTGGTTGAGCAGATGAATGTACTTGTCGGCCAACTCTTTGCCATACATCTCTTTGATGCGGTCGCATAGCATACGACGGTTGAGGCGGATGAAGTTAGATTTCGGCAACTCACCGATGAGGGTGGCGATGTTCTTCTTCTCCACGTTGGCATTGGCGTCATATTTACTTCCCGTGGCCGCATTGGAGGCGTTACAATAGTTGATCAGAAAGTTCAACTTGTCCTTCACCTCTCGATCCTCATAGTGACGCTGACGGTACAGGATGTACGACTTCGCAACGGAATAGTAACGCTCCGCCATCAGCGACACCTCCACCTGATTCTGGATCTCCTCCACGGAGATGCCATCATGTACCTGCACCCGACTGAGAATGTCGGTCAGCACCTCCTTGGTGGCGAAACTGTTCACAGAAAGAAATGCCTTCTGGATGGCATTCTTGATCTTGTCGGCTGAAAACGGCTCCCGTTTTCCATTACGCTTGATAATATAAAGTTCTTCTATCATAGTAGGTTATTGGTTTCATAATAGAAGCTTTGGGATATAAACCAAGTGATTGGCACACAAGCTCTTAATCCCGAAAGCCACGTGTTGTGAGAGTAGGCAGGTCTTCTGGTTTGCTCTTTTTCCCAGCGCCTTCCCGACACTTCTGCCAGTGACAATATGCTGGAAAAACATATAGAACTTACAGCTACGGGTATAGCCTCCGATTTTCACGAAGTTCCCTATTGATCTCCTTGAGAACCTAAACTCGGCGGCAAAAATAGCAAATACAAAAATTCAAATTTGATAGTCGGAAAATACTTACTAACAGACTTATTAACAACCGCTTATTAACATATGCAAACAACTGATCGTCAATCTTTTAAAAATGCAACAAAAGGATGGACGGGAGGCTTGACTCGGGGAGGAGTGGAATGAAGAGTTAATAGTTGTCAGTGAACAGTTATCAGTTACAGTTAGAAGTTATCAGTTGAAACCTGGAACTGTGAGTTGTGACGTTGAACTTTGACTATGAACATTGAACCACGGAGGTGCCCCTTCATCTCTTAGTTTCTTAGTCTTTCATCGGGTTCATCACCCCAAAGGGCACGACACGAACGAGCCCCCAATAATTCAACAATTCAACGCTTCAACATTTTTATTATCTTTGCCGCTGTGAAACTTTAAATCTTTGGCGCTATGAGTACACTTAAAATCATCAAGAAAGAATATCGCCGCATCGGTTATGAAAAAAATGATGTGGAACCCATGGAGTATCTGGAGGTGTCAGCCCAGTATGACGACCATAACCAGTTGGTCCGCGAAGAGCGTTTCGAACCCGACGGAACGCTGAACACCCTGACGCTGAACGAGTATAATGACCAGCAACAACTGGTTCTCTCGGAGCAATTCGACCAGGACAACACCCTGCTGCAAAAAACGGTCAACACCTATCAGGATAGTCGGTTGGCGACACAGAGTTTCTTCTTCGGGGAGGATACGACGGAATATGTCACCAAACACATCTATGATGATCTTGGCAATGAGATCCGTCGGGAGAATTATGTCGATGGGAAACTCGATTATGTGGAGAACATCAAGGTATATGACGGTTCGCTTCTGAAAAAGGAGACCGAGAATGATGACTATGGAAAGCCTTTGTATGAGCATCTTTACGACTATAATGAACAAGGCTGGGTGATTCGTCATGTGCGTAACGAGATCCAGAACAAAGACCGTCGGACGTATGACTATGAGTACAACGACCAGGGGCAATGCATCAAGGAGCTGATCTATGATTATGACGACATGTTGATCGCCAAGAAATATAACACCTACGATGCGGAAGGTCATCTGGTCATGGTTGAGGAGGAGGACTTGGACAACTACCGCAAGGTGAAATTGGAATATGAAGGAAATCTGGTGGTCAAAAACTATCTTTACGAGCGGGACGACAAGCTGACAGGGTGGGCGGAATATGGCTACGACGAGAACGGCAAAGAGGTGTCCGCCACCGAGTATATCCGCGATGAGGTGGATCCCGAGACCCATAGGCTGCTCAGAGTTACGCACTTTGAGCGAGCATAAAGAGGAAACGACAGGAGAAACTGATGATTGTTTCAGTTGGGAAAAACTAATCCTGACTGAAACAAGATAGTGCTTTTTATTGTATTTTTGCCGCTTAAATTTTTTGAATATGACTTCTACAGAAATCCGTACTGCTTTTTTGCGCTTTTTTGAATCCAAACAGCATCATATTGTCCCATCCGCACCGATGGTCGTCAAGAATGACCCGACGCTGATGTTCACCAATGCTGGCATGAACCAGTTCAAGGACATTTTTTTGGGCAACAATCCTGCCGAATACCCTCGCGTGGCCGACTCCCAAAAGTGTCTCCGCGTCTCCGGCAAGCATAATGACTTGGAGGAGGTGGGTCGCGACACCTACCACCACACCATGTTCGAGATGTTGGGCAACTGGTCGTTCGGCGACTATTTCAAGAAAGAGGCTATCGCCTACGCGTGGGAGTTTCTGACTGAGGTGATGAAGCTGGACAAGAACCGTCTCTATGCCACCGTTTTTGCGGGTGACGAGAAAGATGGTACAGCCTTCGATCAAGAAGCCTACGATTTCTGGAAAGAGCATCTGCCTGAGGATCGCATCCTGAAAGGTAATAAAAAAGACAACTTTTGGGAGATGGGTGACACGGGTCCGTGCGGCCCCTGCTCCGAGATCCATATCGACCTGCGGGATGATGCGGAGCGTGCACAGGTCTCTGGCGCCTCGTTGGTCAACAAGGATAACCCTCTTGTGATTGAGATCTGGAATTTGGTCTTCATGCAGTTCAACCGCGTGGCCTCCGGCGAGTTGCAGCCGTTAGCCGCCAAGCATGTCGATACCGGCATGGGCTTTGAGCGTCTTTGCATGGCAGTACAGAACAAGAAGTCGAACTACGACACCGACGTGTTCCAGCCGCTGATCCAGCATTTTGCGAAGGAGGCCGGTAAGAAATATGGGGAACAGAAGGATGTGGACATCGCCTTGCGCGTGGTGGCCGACCATCTCCGTGCTGTCTGCTTTGCCATTGCCGATGGCCAGCTGCCGTCCAACACGGGCGCCGGCTATGTGATCCGTCGCATCTTGCGCCGTGCTATCCGCTACGGCTTTACCTTCTTGGGCTTCAAGACCCCCTTTATGCATAAGGCAGTGGATGCCCTCGTGGCGCAAATGGGACATCAGTTCCCTGAACTGAAAGCCCAGGCTATCCTTGTCACCAAGGTGGTGCAAGAGGAGGAGACCTCCTTTCTGAAGACCTTGGAATCCGGTATCATCAAGTTTGAAAACTATTGCAAGAATAATCCGGGAACTGTCGTGGACGGTGCGTTTGCCTTCGAGTTGTTCGACACCTATGGCTTCCCGATAGATCTGACCCAGCTGTTGGCTTCCGAAAAGAATCTGACCGTGGATATGGAGGGCTTCCAGGAAGGTCTGCGCCAGCAGAAGGAGCGTTCCCGCGCCGCTGCCGCCGTGACCACTGACGACTGGATGACCTTGATCGAGCGCAATGAGCCAACCACCTTCGTGGGATATCACGAGAGCAGCTGTGCTTGCCACATCCTCAAATACCGCAAGGTGACGGCCAAAAACAAGACCTTCTTCCAGATTGTACTCGATAAGACGCCCTTCTATGCGGAGAGCGGTGGACAGGTGGGCGACACCGGCGTGTTAGAAAATGCCAACGAGCGCATCGCCGTCTTCAATACCATCAAGGAGAATAACTTGATTATCCACCAGACAACTGCCCTGCCGGAGAATCTGACGGGTGAGTTTACAGCTAAGATTGATGTGGAGAAGCGCCAGATGACGGCCAACAACCACTCTGCCACCCACCTGCTCGACCATGCCTTGCGCACGGTGCTGGGCACCCACGTGGAGCAAAAGGGCTCTCTGGTCACTTCCGAGCGGTTGCGTTTCGACTTCTCCCACTTCGCCAAGGTGACGGATGAGGAAATCATGAAGGTGGAGCAACTGGTGAATCAGCTCATCAGACAGAATATCCCGTTGCAAGAACATGTGGATGTGCCCATTGACGAGGCGCGTGCCATGGGCGCTATCGCCCTGTTCGGCGAGAAATACGGCAACACCGTCCGTGTCATCCAATTTGGCAAGGCCATAGAGCTTTGCGGAGGCACACACACTTCCGCCACGGGCAATATCGGTCTCTTCAAGATAGTGTCCGAGGGCGCCATCGCCGCTGGCGTCAGAAGAATTGAGGCTGTCACGGGCACTGCTGCCGAGGCCTTGATGTACGAAAATCAGAACCTGATCCGCCAGATGAAGGAGCAGCTCAACACCACTAACCTGATGCAGGCCATCCAGAAATTGATGGACGACAATGCCGTGGCCAAGAAGAAGATCGAGGAGTTTGAACAACAACAGGTAGTCGCTTTCTGCAAGGAGTTGGAGCAGAGCGCCCAGGAGCAGAACGGGGTGCAGGTCATCTCCCGTATCTGTGACTATAATGCAGAGATTCTGCGCAATGCCGCCTTCAAACTGCGCACCGCACCCAACCGGGTGGTGGTCTTGGGTAGTGTGGTGGACAACAAGCCCAACTTGGTGGTGGCCATCTCTGACGACCTGGTGGGTCGTTATGAGGCTCCGAAGTTGGTGCGTGCCGCCGGCAAGCTGATCCAGGGTGGCGGTGGCGGTCAGCCTACGCTTTCCACTGCCGGAGGCAAGAACCCCGCTGGCCTGCCCGATGCAGTAGCCGAGGTGCTGAGGCTGATTGCCGAATGATCTTTGGGGCTCGCTCTCGTCGTGCCCTATGGGGCGATGTGTAGAGACGTTCCATGGAACGTCTCTACGAAATAATCCCAAATATTACAAGACGTTCCGGAACGTCTCTACAATTTGACCACCCGTTTGGTGCAGGTCTGTCCGTTGGCATTGCGGATGACGGCCACGTAGACGCCCGCCGGCCAGCTATGGCAGTCTAAGATGACATAGTCCTCTAGCGTGCCGTTATAGATCTGTTGCCCGGCTTGGTTGAAGAAGCTTACATGGCACAAGTTCTCCCCGCGAATCACCAGCCGGTCGGATGTTGGGTTGGGGTAGAGGGCCAGGTTCGCGAAGGCGTTTTCCTCAACGCCCACGCCTCCCACGTTGAAATGGAACGGGTCGGCAGCCCCTACATAGGGCAAGCACTCTCTTCTACCGGAGGCATCCTTGGCGAAGAGATAGTAATCCACTTCGCTGTCTGCCGGCACTCCAGTGAGGGTAGCGTGCCACACGTCCCCACTGTCTGGTTGCATCTGTACGGTTTGCCATTGGCCGTCGTTAATTCTGTAATAAGCCAATAAAGAATCGGTTATAAGAGGCTGTCCGCTCAAGGCTTTGATGGTGGCGGTTAGCGTATAGGTGTCATGATATACTTGATGGCCGAGCAGCGGATAGTGCTTCAGATAGAGCATGCCGAGGTCCGCAAGTTCGTGGGTGCGGCAGTGCAGTGCGTCGGTGTTCTGCCACGGGGTGTAGTTGGATTGTTGGATCGGGACGATGGTGTAGCCCGGCATCGCATTTTCATAGGCCGTGATCGCCGCGTTGTCGTAGGAGTTGCCTACGGTGGGCACGAAGACATGGTCATTGAGGATGAGGGAGTTGGTGTAGGGCGTGGTCGCGTTGTTGCCCGGGGCATAGACGCGCACCACCTGATAATGGTCGCCCCAAGGGGTCAAGGCGTTGGCGAAGGTGTTGGCCACCGCCTCGTAATTGTTGTATCGCGGGTCGTTGGCCGACACTTGGGCGATGAGCACCTTGTTGACATTCAAAAACTTACCCCAACAGTCGATGTGGGCAATATATTCTCCCAAAGGATCATTCAGCAGCAGGTAGTTGTCAATGCCGAGGTATTCGTGGGCCATCGACTGCACGGAGGCGGCCGTCAGGTTGGGGTTCTCTTCCAACACAAGGTCGGTGGAGGCTGCTGTGCCATAGCCGTCCACCATGTAGTTACCGCCGGTGTGCACCATGGACATCTCAAAGGAGGGTACTCCCAGCCTCTGGATGAAGTGTTGCATGGCCGCATCATCATTGGGGCGGTTGGGGCGGTTGTAGGTGAAATCCACAATGCCAATCTGGTCGTTGCCGTCCAGCACGAACCATGGACCGTAGTCGCGAACCCAATAGGAGTCGTGGTTGACCAGCCAATAACGCACATTGCCACTGTTGACACCGTTGGATGCAAAGAAATACTTGGCAGAAGTGCTGTCTTGACCGGAAGAGACGATGACCGTCACTTGAGTCACCATCGACAGCTCACGCACCAAAGCGACAGGGATGCCTAATGGGTAGGCGATGAGCACGCCGCTCATGGGCTGGAACTCCGAAATGGCCGTCACAGGGGCGACAGGCGGTGTGGTGCTCTTG
>JAFYEU010000079.1 GCA_017544105.1 Bacteroidales bacterium | reverse complement strand
GCTATTGTTTGATGATTTTGATGCGGGTATGATGGTTGATGACGAGGATGTAGAGGCCGTTGGCGAAGCTGGACAGGTCGAGGCTTCCCTGGCGGGTTTGGAGCAGCCGTCGGCCGGAGAGGTCGAAGAGTTCCAGGCTGCTGACCTCTTGTTCGGGGAGGCACTGCACCATCCCCGTGGTGGGATTGGGATATACTTGGAAAAAGGATTCTGCGGGTTGGGGGATGCCCGTGCCGTGGGGCAGGGGCGTGCTGCCGAGGAAGAGGGATACGCCCCCGGCGTAGTTGCCGATGAGCAGGTCGGGGCGTCCGTCGTTGTCTAGGAGTCCCACGGCGGCGCCGCAGCGGATGCCTTCGCGCAGTCGGCAGGGTGCCCCGTCGATGGTCTCGGCCAGCGTCTGCTCGGCCAGCGTGAAGGCGCCGCCGAGGTTGCCGTCGATGTCTTTGTAGTAGAGGATGCGGCCGCTCTCGCTGCCACAGAAGAGTACCGTGCCACGCTGCGGGTCGCGGAAAAAGCAGGGCACGCTATGGCCGAAGTAGGACTGGCTGAAGTCGCGCACGTCCACCTGCCCCAGGGTGTCGGTGATCCACTCGAAGTCCATGATGCCACAGATGCCGATGTTGCGGTAGTGGCTGATGAGTCCGCGCCGGTTGCCGATGAGCAGGTCGGCACGCCCGTCCATGTCCAGGTCGAAGAGCTGGGGCGTGCTGTACTCCCCGACGTCTATATCTTTGTAGTGGCTGGTGATCGTGCCCTCGCCAGTCTCGATGCGGACATTCGGGATCCATAGCAGGGTGCCGTCCTGGTTGCCACAGAGCATGTCGGTGAGGCCGTCGCCGTCCAGATCCCCGAAGGTGGGGTGGAGGGCCTGCAGGTTCAACGCCCGCAGATGGCCGAAGTCGTCGTCTGCCAGCTCGAAGGCGGGCTGGGCAGCGCTGCCGACATTGCGGTAATAGCGGATCGAGGAGGAGAAACTGCTGGTGAGGAAGCCTTGGTCGTGCCGGGCACTGTCGAACTCTCCATAGTTGGCCAGGAAGAGGTCTGTGAGCCCGTCGCCGTCCCAGTCGTAGAGCACTGGCCGGCAGCCACTGCCCACATCGATCATCTCGCCCTGCAGAAAGTCTTTCTCGACGAGCGTATATTGTTGTGCCAAAGTGTCGTAATCGTAACGCCATAGGCTCTCCCGGTCTTGCGACTTGGTCAGGGAGGGGTCAGACGGCGAGATGAGCAGGGAGGGACGAGCTTTTCCTGGCAGGGTGACCAGTGCCGGTGCGGGCATGGAGTAGAGCTCCACGGGTGCTTGGGCGGGGAAGATCGTGTCTTGGAAGTCCATCCATGCCTCCGTGTCGGTGCCTCCGTTGTGCAGGTAGATGAGGTGGGGCGAGTCGACATCCCCCACCAGCAGGTCGTGGGTGCCATCCCCGTCCACGTCGGTCCACAACAAGCTGGAGCCCGTGTGGCGGAGAGGGCCGTCCCCTTTATCGCTGCAGTCGGTGAACAGCGTGATGGTGTTGTTGTCGTCCGCCTCGGAGAAATGTCCCCAACAGCTCTCTTCCAGTCGCAGGTCGAAGAGCGCCGGGTCGCTGGCGTGGTTGCGCAGATAGTGCACATACTTGCCTAGCACCCAGAAGTTGAGGATGTCCGTTCGGCCGTCACCGTCTATGTCGTCCACCACGAGATAGTCGTCCGGGGAGGCGTACAGGTTGACGTAGCCGTTGTAGTACCAGGCGGGGAGCTGTTCCGTGACCAGGCTGAAGCTCAAGGTGTCAGTGGAGGTGTTGCGGAAGACGCGGATGCCGGCGAGCCCGTAGGTGAAGATGTCGTGCCGGCCGTCCCCGTCGTAGTCTTTGAAGATGGCCCAGTCGTGAAGGCTCGGGAAGCAGCGCAGGTATTGGGGCGCGTAGTGGTACCGGCCGTCGCGCAGCAGGAAGGGGAGCAGGCGGTTGCCGTGTTTCTCGAAGGCCACCAGGTCGTCGGTCCCGTCGAGGTCCAGGTCGAGGGGGGAGCAATAGACGGAGTTGATGCCGCCGGCCCAAGGATGGGCCAGGGTGTCGGGGAAGTGCACGACCAAAGGCTCTTGGCTGCGGGTGAAGCCGTAGTCAAAGAGGTCGGTTTGTGCGTAGGGGAGGAGACTGTGAAGACAGAGCCACCACGCGAGGGCAAGGCGTTTCTTCATAGAGGCTATCGGACGCGGAGGCGTTGGCCTTCCCGGATGAAGTCGCTGCGCAGTCGGTTGAGTTTCTTGATTTTGGAGACGGTGGTGTGGTACTTCTGGGCTATTCTGCCGAGGTTGTCACCCTTGCGGACTCTGTAATAGACGGCACTGCTGGCGGGCTTGGTCGTCTGGGCAATCTGGGCCGGGTTGGTCTTGGCCGGGGTTGGCGTGGAGACCGCATAGCCGGAGATGTAGAGGGTGTCGTGCTTCAAGGTGTAGTTGTCGAAGTCCACGATGCGGTTCGGGTTGATGTCGTTGCCCAGATAGCGGGTCTCGAAGTGCAGGTGGGAGCCGTAGCTGCGGCCGGTGTTGCCACCCAGTCCGATGATGTCGCCAGCCTTGACGATCTGGCCGGGGTTGACGAGCCGTTTGGAGAGGTGGGCATAGTAGGTCTCCAGCCCGTTGTCGTGGCGGATGACCACCAGGTTGCCGTAGCCACCGGTATTGTTGCCTTTGGAGATGCGCACCATGCCGTCGAAGGCTGCCGCGATGGGCGTGCCCACAGGAAGACCCAAGTCCACCCCGCGGTGCATGCGGCGGTGACGCCAGCCGTAGTTGGAGGTGATCTTGTAGTTGGCCGGATGATGGTAGCCCGTCAGGATCAGCGTGTCGCGCGGCGCAGAGCCCTGATGACGGTAGTGAATGGTGATGATGTCGAAGTTCTGATAGCGTGTGAAGCCCGGCATCCAGTTGAAATAGGTGAACAACATGCCGTCACCATGATCGATATTGTCGTAATAGTCCTTGTCGTCCGTGTCAAAAGCCATTCCCAACGAGTCAACGGGTATCTGCGCATCTATGTGGGCAGTGTCGTTGATGACGTTGAACTGGATGTGGTCCTCTTGACTGAAGGCGGTTTGGAATACGAAGGATAGGCAAAATAAAATGGTGAGATATCTTACGTAGGTGTTGTGCATCATTTTCTAGTGGCGTTTTTTGGGTTTGGGACTGTGTCTTTGTTTGGTGCTGTGTTTCTTGATATAGTAGGTGGTGGTTCTGGAAGTGGAGGCGTTCCAACGAGGGCTTTTGGTCCTCTGACGCGAATAACGGGGCGCCTTCTTGGTGGTCTGATGAGAAGAACTGCAGGACGGTGCCGCAAGGGTGAGAGCAAGGAAACAAATCAACACTCCTATAATATAAGGTAGTTTTTTCTTTTTCATCATAATGTTATTTTTGCAAGGCTGCAAAGATACACTTTTTTCCGTTATGGGAGCCGAAAAGTGCTTCCGGAAGGCCGTTTTTTTTGCGAAATTATAATTATTTCTCTGATTGATAATATCTTATAAAAAAATCGCAGCGGGATGACGAACCTATAAAGAAAAAATGTATTTTTGCCGCCGCTTTCGGGATGTTAGCCCAGTCGGTTTAGAGCGCTGCCTCCACACGGCAGAGGTCATTGGTTCGAATCCAATACATCCCACCAGAACAGATGGTTCCCGCCATCTGTTTTTTTTTGGTACTTATATACCTGATGGCACAGACTCCCCTTTCGCGGCGGGCACGTTATCAGCATCATGGCAAGTGTCACCCGCGCCGCGAGTTTCATCCCGCGCACATGCCTTACCCCACACTGCAGTGCGGGGTTATTGAGATTTGCTCCTTCCAGGAGCATTTGCCTTTTGGCTTGTCACGATGCTATTTCCACAACGCCTCGGAGAGGCGTAATCTCAATAACCCCAGACTAAACGCAGTGCAGTCTGGGGTAGGACGGAGCCCGAGTCATCGTCGCACCGCGGGAGTCACTTGCCTCAAGGCACTTGTACGAACCCGGTGCGAAATGGAGGAACTTCGCAGGATGCCATCTGATATCGACACATAGGTGCTTAAAAAAAAGCGCCCCCGAGAGGAGGCGCTTGGTGTATAGAGATAAGAAGATTACTCTTTGGTGAATCTCTGAGTGGAGGTTCCGTTGGCGGTCATGATGCGGGCGAAGTAGTTGCCGGCAGCGAGGGAGCTCACGTTGATGGCGTTCATGTTGTCTCTCTCAACCATGAGCAGCTGGCCTTGCATGTTGTAGATCTCCACGCTTTCGATAACCTCATCGGTAGCGATGTTGAGGGTGGAGTGTACCGGATTCGGATAGATGTTGAATTCAGCGTTGTTCTCCTCGACACCGGTGTTGTTGCCAACATAGATGTTGTCAATCCAGATGTTGTTGCCATAGGCGCTTCTGAATTCGAATTTCAGGATGACTTGCTCTTTGTTTGCGATAGAGGAGAGGTCAACGATCTCGGTGCGCCATTGGGTTTCAGTAGGAATGAAGTTGGAGGTGGTGGCAGAGGCTGTAGCCAAGGCTTGACCACTCTTGTTGTAGATGGGAGTCCAAGTGCTACCACAATCGGTGGAGTAAAGCACGCGGAGTCTCTCGCTGGAGCTCTGGTATTGTCTGTAGGCTACGTCAAAGGCCAACACAGGGGTGTTGAATCCGGAGATGTCCTTGTAGGGCAGGTAGAGTTCGTCGGTGACGCCGTTGCTAAGGCTATAAGCATTGAAGACCACAGCGCCGCCGTGGCTGCCACTGGTGATGTTATAGGCAAAGAGGATGTCGTTGGCAACATTCCAGGAGGAAGGAATGCCATTGGAGAAGTTCTCCTCGACGGTGGAAGCGGTAGGAGTAGAGAGAACCGTAAAAGATTTGTTTGCGGTATTCCATACGGGATCAGGATCGTCATTGCCGTTCACTTGATCAATCGTGATAGAGTAAGTGTGGGCACCCTCGGTGCTGGTGGTGATCTGCGGAAGGGTGACGGTCTGCAAGGCCCACTTGCTCAAGTTGCCAGTCCAGTTGAAAGTGGAGGTCTGGCCATCAAAGTTGAGGGTGAAGGTGGCGGAGGTCAGAGGTTCGTTACCGACATTCTGGAGTCTGACGGTCGGGGTGATGGTAGCTTCGCAATAATAGGGAGGATTGAATCCTTGAATGTCAAAAGCCATGGCATTGTTGGAGAGGTTGTTGTTGAAACCAACAGGGTTGAGTGCGCTAGCGGCTGCGTACAAACCCTCTGTAGACTGCTGACCCACCTCAAAGACCAGACGGTTGGAGGAGACCATGTAAACGGTAGGGAAGTATTGAATGTCGTAGTCGTTGTCAAAAGCGGTGGTGTTCGGAGACATGTTCAACGGAATCATCGGGTATTCCACGCCGTTGAGCCAATTGCCTTGGGTGGCTTGACCGCCGGCATCAGCACCAGTACCAGATAAGGAATTGTAATTGCCGTAGCTGCCCTCGATGCCAATGACACGCACTTCGTTGGTGCCGTTAGGGCCGTATTGGGAGAATAGGTTCTCAAAATAGCCATGGTTATGGAAGTTCCAGCAAGGACCACACCAAGTGGCGAATACGTCAATGAAAACCGGATAGCCGGCATCGGTCCAATCGTACAGCACGATAGGCGTGGTGGTGTTCATGGTGCCGTCGGCCTTGTTGATCTCATAGAGCGTGAAGGCAGGAGCAGGACTGTAATCCGGTAACTGTGCGAAGGTGGTCATGCCCATGGCACAGAGGAAAAGAAGTAAAAATAATTTTTTCATAAGAACTTTTTTTGTGTTTAAAATTGATAATATAGTTTGCGTTTTTTGTTGAAAGCGCAAAAATATAAAAAAGAATGAAAATATGTGGTATTTCAGAAAAAAAAATATTGGGCTGGAAGGATGCCCTAGGATTGGGGGTTGAGCAGATGCCAGGCTTTCTCGGAAGCCAACTGTTCAGCCTGTTTGATGGAGGTCCCGTCGCTCTCGGCCACCATCTCTTCGCCAATCATGATCCGGGAGTGGAACCCATGACCGGTGCCATCTTCGGTGGGTTGGTTGTGGAAACGGATGTTTTTATGTTGCCGTTGTGCCCAGATGAACATCCGGCTTTTGAAGTCTACCTCTTCCTCTTTGATGCTTTCGATGTCCAGATGAGTTAGGAAAATCTTTTGTATCAGAGTCTTGTATGTCTTTTTGAAGCCGAGGTCGAGGAAGATGGCGCCCACCACGGCCTCCAAGGCGTTGCCGTCGATGCTGCCGCCTTGGACGTTGCTCCCGGTGGCGATCATGTCGTGAAGGCCGATCTTGGCGGCCAGCTTGTTGAGACGGGAACGGCTGACGAGTTTGGAGCGCAGCTGGGTGAGCTGCCCCTCGGTCTCCAGCGGGTATTTGTGGAAGAGGTAGTCGGCGATGACGGTGCTGAGCACGGCATCGCCCAGATATTCGAGCCGTTCGTTGTTGAACTTGCCGAAATGCTGGTCCTTTTGGGTGATGGAACGATGGGTGAGGGCAATCCGATAGGGTTCGACATTGCGGATGCGGATACCGAAGATGTTTTTGAAATAGCGTCTGATGTCCAGATCCGTCTGTGCCATGGTGGTCGTCTATCCGCGATAGCGTTTGTACAGAAGGGTGACGTTATGGCCTCCGAACCCGAAGGAGTTGGAGAGGACGGTGTTGATAGGGTGTTGTACGGGGCCGTCGGTGCAGAAGTTCCAGTCTTGCGGGATGCGTTCGTCCAGATGCTCGATGTTGATGGTCGGGTGGACGGTGTTGTGCTGGATGGACTTGAGGATGGCCACGGTCGATGGCGGGGCCGGCGCCGAGCAGGTGGCCGGTCATCGACTTGGTGGAGTTGAGCAGCAGTCTGCTGGCGTGGTCGCCGAAGGTGTTCTGGATGGCGATGCACTCAGCGAGGTCACCCTGCGGGGTGGAGGTGCCGTGCATGTTGATGTAGTCCACCTCTTCGGGGCGGATGCCGCCGTCCTGCATGGCGAGGCGCATGGAGGCGGAGGCGCTGTGGCCGTCGGGTGCGGGTGCGGTGATGTGGTAGGTGTCTGCCGTCATGCCGATGCCGCAGAGCTCGCCGTAGATGCGGGCGCCGCGGGCCAGGGCGTGATCCAAACGCTCCAAAATGAGCGTCGCGGCGCCTTCGCCCATCACGAAACCGTCTCGGTCACGGTCAAATGGCCGCGAGGCATGCACGTAGTCGTCATTGCGCGTGGAGAGCGCGTGCATCGCATTGAAACCGCCGATGGCCGTCTCGTTGACACTCGCCTCTGTGCCACCCGTGATGATGACGTCAGCCTTGCCCAGCTGGAGGAGATGAAAAGCATCCCCAATGGCGTTCGCCGCCGAAGCACACGCCGCCGAGGTGATGTAGTTCGGTCCCTCAAAACCATATTTTAAGGATATATGGCCCGAGATGACATCCCCCAAGACCTTGATGAGTAGGTAGGGACTGAATCTCGGGATGCGGTTACTCTCCACGAAAGCAATCGCACTGTCCATCATCGAGGTGAATCCCCCGATGCCGGAGCCAATGATGACTCCCACACGCTCCTTGTTGACCTGCTCCAGGTCCAATCCCGAATCCTGAAGCGCCTCCATGGTGCTCACCATGGCAAACTGCGCACACGGATCCATCCGCTGCAGACTCTTCTTCGGGATGAAATCCGTGATGTTCAGATTCTTGACCTCGCAGGCGAAACGCGTGTCAAACTTCTCTGGATTGAAATGAGTAATGGGCCCCACCCCTGAAACACCTTTCAGCAGTGCAGCCCAGTACTCATCAACGTTATTCCCGATGGGGGTTACTGCCCCCATACCGGTAATAACAACTCGTTGAAGTTCCATAAAGAAACAAAAGTATTATTTCTCAGCTACTAATTTTTCAATGGCATTGATGGCATCACCCACCGTGATGATGTTTTCCATTTCCTCCTGCGGCATCTTGATGCCGAAAGCGTTTTCAAAATCCAATACCAATTCTGCGGTGTCCAGAGAATCCGCACCTAAATCATCAGAGAAACTTTTTTCCGGTGTTACATCAGCCGGGTTCACACTCAGTTTGTCGGCAATGATGGTCTGTACTTTTTCTAAAATTTCTGACATAATAATAGTTTTTAAATTTGGCGGCAAAAATACACTTTTTTTAATATACCCCGACGTGTGCAAAATCATCGTTTTTTTTGCCACTATTCCGAGACCTCTCCAGGCCCCCTGAAAATGCAGTTTCCAACCCATCTTCCGGGATTTCTCCGATTTTTTACCCTCCCAACCCCCTCCATTCACCCCTTAAAGAGGGCCGAAATCATCTGTATTTCTACTTAAATATTTTTTTATCTTTTTGATTTTTAGGTGGATATGATTTTTTTGAAAAAAATAATCCATGGAGTGGTGTTGGATATTGAAAAAAGTCTATTTTTGCACCCGCAAACAACGCGAGTTCTTTGAGAAAAATTATGCCGATATAGCTCAGTTGGTAGAGCAGCTGATTTGTAATCAGCCGGTCGTGGGTTCAAGTCCCTCTATCGGCTCATAGGCATAAAAAAAATATTGTTGGGAGAGTTCCAGAGCGGTCAAATGGGACAGACTGTAAATCTGCTGGCTAAGCCTTCGGAGGTTCGAATCCTTCCTCTCCCACT
>JAFYEU010000078.1 GCA_017544105.1 Bacteroidales bacterium | reverse complement strand
TCGCTTCGTTGTTTTCTTTAGTATCTTTCATTGTGGCAAATGGTACATTTTGGCTTTTTCAAAATTCACGTAAACTTCCGCCTCTATCTTGTCTGGGTCGTGGCTTCTGGCCACAGCTGCAAGCGGTTCTCCGTCAGGATCCTTGAGATGTATGTGCAGCAAAAGATCAGATGTTTTTCGTGCAAGCGGATGGTTTTCCAGGCTCCGCAAAGACCTGGTGACAAAGTTCCTGATTTCCGAATAGTCAACAGTTGTCTCGGCCAGCACGATAGGCATGATGCTGTCACGAAGAAAAGTTATCTCGCTATTCAAGTAGGGAAGTGCAGAATTGTCCGGATCTTCCTCTTGCAATTCCTTGTAGCGTTTCACTTTCTGCCTGATAAGGCGATCAAGTCGCTCACTTTCAATAGAGTTGATCATCTTATTTGATTTTAACGCCAACACTGTCGATTTCCAGCCTGTATGTTCGGACCTGTGGAAATGTGATGTTTCCTTTGTTATAGGTCCCGTACAGCTTGGATGTTGATTTGTCGGTCACGTTCAGATCAACATTGATGTAGTTGCGCCGGATAGTCAGCAGGGAATCTATCACCATTGCCTGTTCCGTTACGTGTGTCTTGAGTTCCTTCACTCTCTTGCTCTGCAACGCTCCGACGGTGATTGAGGTTGCAAGAGACACGGCTATTACCGCGTATATGATCGCTATAATCCATGTTTTTATCATTTCTCTTTCTGTGATTTTTGTTGAAATAATCGACGATCCAGGATGCCACGCATATCGTTATCGGATACACGAAGAAACAAAAGACCATCAGTAAAACTATTGGGAAAAGAATTTCCATCACTTTTGGTATTTTTTTCTCCTCGTATATTTGAGGATATTAAATTTTGTATTGAGTTTGACGAACTTGTTACGGGATGCGTGATCGGCCATTTCAGGATTCAGGGCGTTGTGCATCATAAGCACTTCTATCGTCTCGTTAAGGGCAAACTTCATAAAAGCGAACTGCTTTTTCGTGTCCTCCTGTATCTTTGGAGAACTGGTTTTGAAGTCTTTGGTGTGCATACCAGCATCCCATTGTAACAAGGTTTCCGAAAGCGGGTAATACTGCTTTTCCAGCTTCTCCAGCTCTTCTTGTGTCAATCTTTTCTTTTCTTGTTGTTCTTGTGTTGCCATAATATTTGTTATTTTGATTATTGTTCGTTCTCTTCTTCATCAAGCAGCTCCACCTTTGCATAGGCCAGGAATCTTGAATATTTGTCAAACGTGAGACTTTCCACCTCTTTTTTGGCGTCTTCCAATGTCGAATGTAGCCTTAATCCATATGCGATGTTTTCACTGTTTGTTTTTATAGCCATGTAACCGCAAATCGGTTGCATGAAAAGATCAAATTCTGCTACATGTGTTCCGCAATGTGATATAGCACGTCCATCTCCATTAACTGTGTGTAGTAGTTCTTTGTCTCCAGACACATGCTTGTAAAGTATCAATCCATTATAGTCAAAATCAAGGATCTTGACAGGAGTTCCGTCCATAAGGCATACAGCAGCTCCGTTCTTTGCTTTTTCGAGGTCAAATCTTTTCATTATTCTAAAACGCTTGCAAGTGTTTCTGTAACTCCAATTAAAGTTTTCCACCTTCTGTCATCACTATGGCTGAAATGAGACAATGATTCTGCTATGTCAAAAAGACTTCCAGCAATGATGTTTTGGGATGTTTCTCCATAGTTTACTGTGACAAAAATGGATGTCACTTCGCCATTCCGTAATGCAAGCTCTATCGCTTCAAGGTCGTCTGCGACTTTTATATAATTTTCTTCCATCATTTTTTTTATTTTTTGTGTGATAAATACTTAATTGTAAAAGGCCAAAGTTTCCGTAGCTTTTCCCAGCTTGTAAACCTTATTCTGTCCCTGAATGTCTGGCTGTTGGCAAGACATTTTCTGCTTGTTTCCATACTCTTTACTCTTTTATTGTGGTTATAAAATCACGGTAGCGCACACACTCCGTGCTTTCGTCGATGGCTCGGTGTGCCTCATAGCCGGGTCTGTCAGTCAGTCCATCTGTGCCAGTCAAGTTCCATCTGCACGGGCCTGTCTATTGGCAAATCAAGATTTTTTGTTTGTACCTTCATTAGGTCGCCAGGTTTGTGTCCTTTCGGACCAAATTCCAGCAACCTGATCGTGGCGGTTGCTCTGGTTCTTGACACGATCTCGCAGCGCGTCTTGTTGCGCTCCTTGGTCCAAAAATCGATCCATCTGTATGTTGTTGTCATAATCATATTGTTTTATTGTTATGCGGGCCTCCGGATGCGTCATAGGAGGGAATTATTAACTGTTTGATTGGAGGCCCTTTGCATAACAGCGGATTATTAATGTTAATTTACTCTTCGTAGTAAGGGCCGGGAGTGTACCGGTGTGCTCTTGCGCGTTGTATTGCGATTCTGATACCGGAAACGCTCATCTTGTACTTGCCGGAAAGCCTGCTGTATGCAAGCATCTTTGGTATTCCGTAAGCGGTCATTTTCTCAAAATTCTTCAGGATGCGTTCATCCTTTTTCTGTTGCTTTGTGACAGGTTCCATATTTTTATATATTTGCTGCAGCATTATTGCTAACAATTACGGCGGCAAAAATAAACAAAAAATGACTTGAAAAACGAAAATCAAGTCATTTTTTGTCATAAAAATTTCAATAAAGGAATAACAATCTAATAATCAACTAAATAATTTTGCATCATGAAGAAAAAAATTTTAGAAAACGTAAGGATCTTTAGAGAAAAAGCCAATTTTAGTCAAGAATATTTGGCTGAAAAAATGAAAATCAGTCAGCCGAAATATGCGAGATTTGAAAGAGGCGCGACAAAAACAGACTTGGATATGCTGATTTTGTTTTGCGACACCATTGGTATATCATTGATGGATTTGATTACCTATCCGGACAAGTATGTTAATATTGATAAAATCTCAGATCCTGAAGACAAAGTTCTGCTCTCGATCGAAATCAAAAAAGATAAAAAAGATCAGATAATGAGATTGGTCTTTGGAGACAACAATCTTGAAATTTTTAATAAATAAAAATAGGATATGGGGAACCAGCTCTTTAGAAGTATTATGCCGTATAAAATTGAATTGAATGGTTCTGTCTTCAGGATATTTAATAGAGGCGGCGTTGAATTGTTTTGTTGCAAAATGCGGAAATGCGGTTCGTTGATTGAAATGATGTGTTCTGTTTCTCACAATAATAGCATACAGCGTTCAAATAATGTCTTCGTTTCATATTTGTATAGCGTGGATCCTTACAAAAAAAACAATTATGATGACTATATGAATCGTTGTAAAAAATTACTCGATTATATGGATAAAAAATCTGTTTGGAATCCAGGATACGAATATGGGAATGCTTTGTTTCCTGAGAATATTTAAAGACAATTGTTAGCAATATAAAATGAAATTTTCCATGAAAAAGCCGTGTAATATTTTATATTTCAGTCCTTTGTACTTGTTTTTACCGGGACAGAAACGGGACAAAAACGGCCAAAAAATATGAATTTTGAAAATGTAACTTGCTGATAATCAATATAGGATAGGTGTCGAAAATAGGCCTTTCGGGTCCTGCCCCCGCTACTAAGCCAAGCAGCATCCAAAGAACGGGTGCTGCATTTTTTTTGTATCTTTGCTCTTTCTTTGAGCCTATGGTTATGTGGGCGTCAGTTTTTAAATGGAAGCGTCATGAAGGAAGATAAAAAGAAGAAGTCGCCACATTTTTTGGAGAAGCCGCTCTATCCAGGCGGGGCGAAGGCGTTGCGTGCCTTCATATCCGCGCATCTGCAATACCCGCAGGACGCCATGGAACAGCGGATAGAAGGGGTCGTGACGGTCGCCTACCAGGTGAATGACGACGGTTATGTGGAGAGTCCCACCATCGTGAAGAGTCTTTGTCCCTCTTGCGATGAAGAGGCATTACGTCTGGTGCGGTTGTTGCGCTACGACAAAGCCCGCAACCGGGGGATCCGCCTCAAGGTCAACACCAAGCTGAACATCAATTTCCACTTGGCTCCCACGCCGGTCCGAAGCACCATCTCCTACACGCTTCAGCCCTCTTCCAAACCCAAGCCCCAGGGCACAAAAAAATCGCCGGAAGGCTCCGGCGATTATGGCTATACGATCACCTTGCGCAGAGAGTAGTATCCCTCGCGCCTGGCAATCCCTATTTTTTTGCAATCAGACCGCCCTGCTGGATCCAGTCGGCAGCGGTCTCCACGATGTTGTCGATGCCTTGCGACGTAGCTGCAGGGTCGAGGAGCACGCGCACCGTGGGCGGCACGCCGTTCTCGTAGTTGCCTCCGTCCAGGGCGATGCTGCGCGTGACACTGAAGCGGTATTTCCAGCCGTTGGGCAGCATGCCGCCATTGGGCATGCCCAGGCCACCGCCGGTGTAGTCGCCAAACAACCGGATGTTGTCAAAGGCTTGGGTGCAGATGGCGAAGTAGGAGGTGGCACTGAAGGAACCTCTGTCGATGAGCACCGCCACAGGCTTGTCATAGGGCTTCTCCAACAGACTCTTCTTGGGCGCATAGGCCGTCGAGGCTGTGGTGAACTCGTTATGGCCGGGGCCCGACTTCGTCTGCATGGTGTAGAGCGCTTGTCCGTGACAATCGAAGAGACTGAGCAGCTTGTGGATGTTGACGTCCGCACCACCGGTGTTCTGACGCAAGTCCAGAATCAAGCCGTCACAATCTTTGTACAGCTCCACCAGATAACGCAGGTCGTCGTCTGATATGTCATTGGCGAAAGAAGAGTAACGGATATAGGCTACCTTGCCGTCACGGATGGCGTTATGCCGGAAGCTTCCGGTGCTATGTCCGTTGAGGGTCAAGTAGTTGAGTCGTATGATTTCGCTGTTGAGATTGCTGTTGGCCACCATGTTATAGAGGATGGTGTCACTACTCCAGACATCAAAGTCGGAGAACAGGTCGGTGTGTCCGTCCTTCAGCGTGCGGAGCATGTTGCCACAGACACGGAAAAGGCTGTCGTCGCTCATGCCTTCATAGACTTGGCCACGGTACACCCGATGCACGGAGTCCCAATCCACTCCCTTGATGTCAAAGAAGGTGTATTGCTGATCCACCCTGTTCCAGAGATATTCGAATACAGAGATGGGGTCTTTGTTTTCGTCGTCATTCATGAAAATCCGTTCACAAGAGGTGAACGATAAGGCTACTAAGCTGAATATAAGTATGCTGATTCTTTTCATAGTCTCTTGAAATTAAAGTTTGAACATGAAAGTGAGATTGACCAGGTGGTAAGCATTGTCGAAGCGGTAGGCTCCCTTCTTGCCCGTAGTGAGGTAGTACCACAGGTAGGAGAGGGTGATTCGGTTGCCATTGCGCAGGTTGAGGGTGAGGCCGAAGTCGGTGGTGGCACCCGGGAAGAACTTGAAGAACTTCTCGTTGCTAGCGAGTAGGTTGGCGATGCCTGAATTCCCCAGTGCGTCATGTACATACATGAAGTCGGGACGGGAGACATGGCTGGCGATGGGCAGGTACAACTTGAAGAAGGCGGTCATCCAACGATGGGTCCGTTCTTTGTTGTATCCGAAGTCGCAGGATATCATCTCCGTCACGCCCAGGTGGCTGAAGATAGAGATGGATGCAGACGCATTTTGAAGGTCTGGGATGCTCTTCAGCTCACCATAAGCCTCAAGGGTGGCGCCAGACCAGAAATGCCAGCGGCTTTCGGAAGACTTCAGGCAGCTGTAAAGGAATTCCAAGCGCCCGTCGAAGCCAAAGATGGTGCCGTCAGGTTTTGAGAGGATGGATTTGTACCGCTGTGCGTCGAAGCTGATGTGGCAGCGTTTCCATTCGTCGGTGAAGCCAGCGCCGAACGCCGTGGCCATCCCTTCGTATGCAAAGGGGATGGTGCCGTTGTCGTAGCAGGTCACCGCCCCGATGCCCGCGTTCATGTCAAGCCAGAAGTTGTTTTTCTTTTGCGGACCAGGCACTTGCGCCGAAAGGCCTATGCATAGACTCACTCCCATTACGAGGAGCATGGTCTTTTTGAAAAAGAGAGAGTGTTGTGTCATATAGGTGGATGTTTTAAAAGTCGGAATTGACCTCCAGGGCTTCCACTTTCGAGTTCTTGCCATCCAGATAGGTGATGGTGACGGGAGAGGTGCTGTGGTAGCTGCATTTGGAGAGGATGATCGCATTATAGGCATTCGTCACCGTGTCGGTGTCGAGTTCCCACTTGGTATAGTCGGTCGTGTACTTGACAAATACCGGCTCGTCTTTGATGTTGTTCAGTTCCATGGCGGCCTCCCCGTATTTGTCGGTCAGCCGCTTTTGCAGGTCGGCGTAGGTGAACTGGGTGCTCACATTGAAGAAGACGTTCACGCTGTACACAAGATGGGTCTTGGCGGCTGAACGCACCTCCAGCTTCACCCGCTCACCGGCAAACACGCCCTTCATGACCACCATGTTGGGCTTGTTGTGGTTGACATCCTCCGTGAACCCCTTGCCTTTCAGCTTCGACACGAACGTGGAGAGTGTGCTGTTCATGCCAATGCCCAGGAATCGCATCGGCTTCTCTTGGCCAAAACCACTGGCCATCAGCAGGCAGCAGAGAACTGCTAATATGATTCTTTTCATCGTTGGTCCTGTTTATCAAAATAGGCGGCAAAAGTACATAAATTTCAAATATTGGACAAGCCCGTCGCAAAAAGCCCCGTTGTGCCCGACGAGCCCGCTTGCCAAAAAATATTTTCCCCATGGCCGTCTCCATAAAATAATTGTCCCCGTTTGCCGTTACTCTTTTGTTGTTAAGAAATATGAACCGTATATGAATGTAAAGATTTTGTGGGCGGATGATGAGATCGAATTGCTCAAGCCGCATATTATGTTTTTGAAAACCAAAGGATATGATGTGATTCCTGCGTTGAGTGGCATGGAGGCGCTTGAGATCCTGAAGAAGGAGTTCGTCAATATTATTTTCCTGGATGAGAATATGCCTGGCCTGAGCGGACTGGAGACGTTGCAGCGGCTTAAGAAGCTATATCCTCACATCCCCATCGTGATGATCACCAAGAGCGAGGAGGAGCATATTATGGAAGATGCCATCGGGGGCGACATTGCCGATTACCTGATCAAGCCCGTCAACCCGAACCAGATCTTGCTCTGCCTGAAGAAGAATATCGATAAGAAAAACCTGATGACGACGAAAGTCACCATCGACTACCAGCAGGCGTTCCGCGAGCTCTCCATGCGTATGTCAGACCATCTCTCCGTATCGGAGTGGGAACAGTTGTATAAGGATCTGGTCGATTGGGAGTTGCAGATTGAAAAGATTGAGGATGCCAGCGTGTCGGAGATGCTGTCGGACCAAAAGGAGGAGGCCAATGTGCAGTTTGCCAAGTTCGTGCAGGCCAACTATCTGAACTGGGTGAACGGCCGCGGCAGTGAGAAGCCGCTGCAGTCGCACACCATCTTGAAGGAGAAGCTCTTCCCGGAGTTGAGTGAGACGACCCCCACCTTCCTCTTTGTCATTGATAACCTTCGTTACGACCAATGGCGCAGCATCTATCCGATGGTGCATGACTATTACTACATCGATGACGAGTCCATCTGCTACAGCATCCTGCCTACGGCGACGCACTATGCCCGTAATTCCCTCTTTTCCGGCTTGATGCCCTCTGTGATAGCCAAGAAATATCCCGAACTTTGGCTGAACGAGCAGGATAACGGCAGCAAGAACCAGTTTGAGGAAGAGCTGCTGGGTGAGTATCTGAAACGCTATGGCAAGAACATCCGTTACTCGTATGCCAAGATCCTGAATGCGGAGTTCGGCAAGAAGATCTTTGATAATTTCCATAATCTGATGAAGAACCCGCTCAATGTGATCGTCTTCAACTTTGTGGACATGCTCTCCCATGCGGGCACGGACGTGAACGTGGTGCGCGAGCTGGCCGACGACGAGAAGTCGTATCGCAGCGTCACCGCCTCCTGGTTCGCCAACTCCATCCTGCTGGACATGATCAAGTATCTGTCGGAGAAGAAGGCCAAGATCTTCCTCACCACCGATCATGGCACGATCAAGGTCAACCGGGCCCTCAAGATGGTCGGGGAGCGCGACCTGAACACCAACTTGCGCTATAAGGTGGGACGCAGCAATATGGACTATCCGTCGAAGGATGTCTTCGAAATCAAGAATCCCGATGAGGCATTCCTGCCCAAGACCAATATGACCCAGCGTTTCATCTTCGCCACCCGCAGCGACTTCTTCGCATATCAGAACAATTTCAACCAGTATGTCAACCTCTATCGGAACACTTTCCAGCATGGCGGTATTTCGATGGAGGAGATGATGGTCCCCTTTGTCAAATTGCTTCCGAAATAAGGAGATAGCCTATGGCAAAGTTCTCGATGTGTGGTTATAAGCTGTTGCTCGTCATAGAGTTCCTGGCGCTCGTTGTTTTGGGGGGCACCTGTGAAAGGCATCCTGCCGACCGGGCAGAACAGGAACAGCTTGTCCTCAGGCACTCCCGAGATGCTGTCCATGTCACAAATGATGCGCTTCCTGATTTTTCTGTCATTGATACTGCCCACTTCTATTATGGACTGGTGAATGACGAGTCCTACATCTACCGGATCACCTCCTTGTCGGCCAAACGCTTTTCCGGTTATTATTATGCTGTTGATTCCGCTTCCCAGTGGCTCAGACCAGTGCCTTTCGCCATCGAGTATGATGATGGAGAGATGTTGTTCGTCTCTAATGGAAACCGCATATCCTTCGATTTTGATGTCGTGGTTGATTCGATGGTGATAACAGGCTCTTTCGACACGAAGTTGGCCAATGTTATCCCCTCAACAAGCCATCTGGCTTTCCGGAGATATCAGGAACCCTCGTTTGAGGTGGATAAAAGCAGGCGTTTCAGGCAGGAATGTCTTGATGTGGAGGTGAAGAGAGACATTCGATACGGACGTGCCAACGGTTTTTGGGCCACCTATGAACTGCAAGACACCAAATATCTGAAGATGCTTCTGAAGAACCTGGGAAAGACACTCAAGCAGAAGCCTTTGGATCTTACGCTGGACCTTTATATGCCAAAGGGTGATACTCTTCGGGAGCATCCGCTTTTCGTGCTTATGCATGGAGGGGCTTTCTATTTCGGCGACAAAGGGGCGGAGACGATGAGCCTGTGGTGTGAGCATTTTGCCAAGCTGGGCTATGTGGTGGCCTCTGTCAACTACAGGATGGGCTTTATGCCGACCAAGAGTTCTATCCAGCGGTGCGGCTACGAGGCAATCCAGGATGCCAATGCCGCCATGCGTTTCCTGATTTATCATGCCGGAGACTATGGCATAGATACCAACAATGTCTTCGTCGGGGGCACGAGCGCCGGGGCCATCACGATGCTTTCCATGGCTTTTATGGACGATCATAACTGCCCCGATTTTGTGCGTGAGCATAATTTCAAGAAGAAGCTGGGCTCTCTGAAAGCCGCCGACAATGACATCCGTCAGTCCTTTAAGATCAAGGCCATCGCCAATATGTGGGGTGCCCTCTACGATCTGAAAGAGATCGACAGCCGACCCGTGCCGGTGATTTCCTTCCATGGGGACTGCGACAATATTGTGCCGTTTGACCGGGGTATCCCGTTTTCGGATGTGAAGGGTAAGATAGGGGAGCGGCTCTTTGATACCATGTACGGCTCACAAGCCATCCACGAGTATCTTGACTCGCTGAAGGTCCGCAACGAGTTCTATCCGCTGTCGGGTCACAAACACTCCCCATACACGGATGCCAGCGACCATGTCAACGACATATACTACTTTATACAAGATAAGATGCAAGCTTTCTTCCTGAAGGAGATGCAGCGCGTGGGGAAGATACAGACTGTCTCTCAAAAACCTCTTCAGTATGATCTGAAACAGGATGATGTGGCTGAGATCCAATGGAAAGTGGAGGGCGGCTTTATTCTGCAACGCAGCGGCACCGCAGTCACGGTGCTTTGGCGTCAGGACGCCCCGCGACATACTATCAGCGCCACGGGCCGGCTGAAGAATGGCGTTCCTTTTTATGTGCAAAAGAAAATTTCAAAACCCCGTTTTATATGAATATAGATTTTACCTATCAGAATCCCACGCGGATTCATTTTGGCAAAAGTGCGATGCAATATCTTCCCGAAGAGCTTGCACTCTATGGCAAGAATGTGCTGTTGCTCTATGGCAGAAACTCTATCAAGGCCAGCGGATTGTATGACGCGGTGATGTCGGACCTGCAGAAGGCTGGCAAGAAAGTCGTGGAACTGCCCGGTATCAAGTCGAACCCGACCTATGCACAGGTGCTGCAAGGTGCCCAGCTGGTTCGTGAGCATCAGGTGGACCTCATCCTGGCGGTCGGTGGCGGCTCCGTCATCGACTGTGCCAAGGGTATCTCTGCGTCTGCCTACTGCAAGCAGGATCCTTGGACCCTCTACTGGGAGCAGCAGGCTCCTCTGGCCAACCCCGTGGTTCCCATCGGCACCATCCTGACCATGACCGGCACGGCCTCCGAGATGAACGGCGGCTCCGTCATCACCAACGATGACAAGAAACTGAAGCTGGGTCGTGTGTTCCCCTTGGAGACCATGGCCCCCAAGTTCTCCATCCTGAATCCGGAATTCACCTATACGGTGCCCCAGTATCAGATGATCAGCGGCATCTTCGATATCTTCTCCCATCTGATGGAGCAGTATTTTGGCGGCAACGACGATTGTGTGAGTGACTATCTGCTCGAAGGCGATATGCTGGCTCTGATCAGCGCCGCCCGTGCTGCCTTGAAGAATCCGCGCGACTATGAGGCCCGCAGCAATATCATGTGGTGCGCCACCATGGGCTTGAACAAGATCCTGGCCGTGTCCAAAGAGCAGGACTGGGAGGTGCACATGATCGAACATCAGCTGGGTGCCTACACCGACTGTGCCCATGGTATCGGCCTGGCCATCATCTCCGTGCCTTACTACCGTGCGGTCTATAAATATGGTCTGCACCGTTTCGTCCGCTATGCCAAAAATATCTGGCATGTGAATCCGGAAGGCAAGAGCGACGAGCAGGTGGCGTTGGAAGGCATCGACTGCCTGAGCAAGTTCATCCAAGAGTTGGGCATTCCCCAGACCTTGCGGGAGGTGGGTGCCACCGAGGCGATGCTGCCTCTGATTGCAGAAAGCACCATCAAGGGTGGCGGTTATCATGTGGTAACCACCGAAGAGGTGCTGGAGATCTTGAAAGCTTGCTTCTGATTGGATGAAAGTCCCATACGATAGCCTCCGACTCCGGGGGGCTATTTTTTTTGTTACCGGCGTTTGAAGAAGAAGTCGTTCATGACGAGGCGTATGACGACGCCGTAGTTGAAGTTGAACGCCCTCTCTTGCAGGGGTTTGATGCCGTAGGAGGCCATGCAGCCGTAGAAGGTGGGGTCGATGGAAAAGGACTTGGATACGACCAGTTTGAGACCTGCTGCGAAGGAGATTCCGTAGCCGGCTCCTCCGTAGATGACATCATAGGTCGTCATCTGGGCGCCGGGCACATAATGTTCGCCATTGTAGGGGTCCAAGAGGGTCCAAGTGCGGTCGCCAATGGCAGCTTCCAGAATCCTGGCCCGGGCGAAGTTGAACTGGGCGCCTACCTCCACGAAAGGCTTCGCGACAGGGTGCAGCTGACTGATGACATAGCTGGCGGAAAGGTCGATCATGGAGCGGTCCTCTTTGCCGTGGAGCTCCATGACGGGTGCGTCGATGAGGTTGCCCGATACGGAGGAGTAGTTGAGCAGGAACTGGCTGGAGGTGGTGAGCCGGCAGAAGGAGTAGGAGAGGGAGAGCCCCCAGTTGCGGCCGAACTTATAGCGCGCCCCCAGCTGAAGCATGGTCTTGATTTTGTAGCGCACATGCCAGTCGAGGTTCTCCTCGCGATAGGAGATCTCATCGGTTGGGCTGACGTGGTGGTAGTTGTCGCTGACCTCCTTTTGAATCTCCTCATACCAGTAATGGTTGTCAAAGATGTAGTCGAGATTGCACTCGTTGAGGCTGCTGCCGTTATAGTAAAGGGCGTTCTCCTTGTTGGCGAAGAAGGCGCCGGAGCCAATGTAGAGGTCAAAGCCCTTGTCGTACCAGGTGGTGTCGTGGTAATGGACAGGCTCTGCATAAAAATCCTCTTGTCCTCGCATTTGTGAGGGTGTCAAGCTTGCGAGGACAAAGAGGGTTAAGGCGATGAGGGGGGTATGTTTCACCATGATCGATTAGAGGTGGACACACTCCTTGTAAGCATCTGCAGCGGCTTCCATGATGGCTTCCGACAGGGTAGGGTGCGGGAAGACGGCGTGGATGATGTCTTCGCCCTTCATCTTGTTCTGGCGGGCCATGACGGCGCCGGCGATCATCTCGGTCACATTGTCGCCGATGAGGTGGCATCCGAGCCACTCGCCAGTCTGTTTGTCGAAGATGACCTTTACCAGGCCGTCTCTGCTGCCGGAGGCTGTAGCCTTGCCGGAGGCAGTGAAGGGGAACTTGCCGATGAGCACCTCGCGGCCCTGTTCCGTGCAGGCGCGTTCGGTCATGCCGACAGAGGCAATCTCCGGGGTGGTGTAGGTGCAGCCGGGGATGTTGCTGTAGTCCACGGGTACCGGGTTCTTGCCGGCGATCTTCTACACGCAGACGAGTGCTTCGTGGGAGGCCACGTGCGCGAGGGCAGGCCCGTGCACGATGTCACCGATGGCATAGACACCCTCCACGTTGGTCTTGTAATAGTCGTCCACGATGACCTTGCCGCGTTCGACAGCCACGCCGCACTCTTCGAGGCCAAGGCCTTCCAGGTTGGTCTGCACGCCCACGGCGGAGAGGACGATGTCACAGGTCAGCTCGGTGATCTTCTCCTTGGCATCCTTGACGGTCACCTTGCAGATGCCGTCTTCCACCACAACCTGCTCCACAGAGGCGGAGGTCATGGTCTTGATGCCGGCCTTGCGGAAGCAGCGGGCGAGGGTGGCGGCGATGTCGTCGTCTTCGACTGGCACCAGGCGGGGCATATACTCCACGATGGTGACCTTGGTGCCCATGGAGGCATAGAAGAAGGCCAGCTCACTGCCGATGGCGCCGGAGCCCATCACCACCATGGTCTCGGGCAGCTTGGACAGGGTCAGCGCCTCGCGATAGCCGATGATGTATTTGCCGTCTTGAGGCACGTTGGGCAGACTGCGGGAACGCGCGCCCGTGGCCAAGATGATGTGCTTGGCCTCATAGACGGTCACGGTGCCTTCAGCGTCGGTGACAGCCACCTCGTGGTTGCTCTGCAGCTTGCCGGTGCCGGCGATGACGGTGACGTTGTTCTTTTTCAAGAGATATTGAACGCCCTTGCTCATGGTCTCAGCCACCGTGCGGCTGCGCTTCACCACGGCCTCGAAGTCGGGCTTGGCAGCGCCCTCAAGGCTGATGCCGTAGTCGGCTGCATGCGACATGTAACGATATACTTGTGCTGATTTCAACAATGCTTTGGTGGGGATGCAGCCCCAGTTGAGGCAGATGCCGCCCACTTCGGCGCGCTCCACCACGGCCACTTTCATCTCCAGTTGCGCCGCTCTAATGGCAGCCACATAACCTCCGGGACCACTCCCGATGACGATAACATCATAGTTTTCCATATTCAATATCTTATAAGGTGTAACATTAAAAATCTCGCTTCAAAAAAAGGCGGTGCAAAAATAGCAATATTTTGCGACAATTGTTTACCTATTTAGGATGATTAAGAGCAATAAGCCAATTATAATTATGATGAACAAGGGAAAAGATATCTTGGCTAAAATGATGTATGTTTTGGCTTGCTGGTAGGTGCCCCACTTTTCATTTGGCACCTATATGCTTGATGGCACTGACGTCCCTTTCGCGGCGGGTCGTTACAAGCATCATGGCAAGTGTCACCCGCGCCGCGAGTTTCATCCCGCGCACATGCCATACCCCACACTACAGTGCGGGGTTAATAAGATTCAGTCTCTCCGAGACTGTCTCCCTAAGGCACTATTTTGCTTCTGTCTCACATGTCTCCGTGCCAAGCGTTTACGAAATGCCGAACCTAAGGGGTTGCCCGAGCCATGTGGGAATGTGTCTCGGAGAGACACTATTTCAATAACCCCAGACTAAACGCAGTGCAGTCTGGGGGTGAGACGTGTATAGAGACTATGCTGTTTCTATAGTGCCCACAACACGAGCCCGCCGCTGATGATGAGTCCCGTGATGAGCAGGTCGATGATACAGAAGCCCATGATGTCTTTGGCGTTCAGCCTGGCGATGGCGAGGGCCGGGATGGCCCAGAAGGGCTGGATGAGGTTGGTCCAGGCGTCACCCCAGGCGATAGCGATGCCGGTGAGGCCCGGGTCCACGCCAAGGTCGGCGCCTGCCGCGAACATGATGGGCGCCTGGATGGCCCAGTGGCCGCCGCCCGAGGGCACGAACATGTTGAGCACCGCCGCACACAGGAAGGTGAGCAACGGGTAGGTGACCGGTGAGCTGATGCTGATGCAAGCATTGCTGATGACGGTCCCAAAGCAGATGCCCGAGGCTCCCACACCCGTGATGATCCCCATGATGCCCGCGTAGAAGGGGAACTGCAGCATGATGCCGGCAGCGCCTGTGGCTGCTTTGTTGAAAGCCCTCACGTAGGCCAGCGGCGTGCCATGCAAGATGATGCCCAAGAACAGAAATAGCATGATGACGATCCCCAAGTCGAAGCTGCCATGCAAAAAGAATAGCTTGAGCACGACGTAGCCCAGTCCGACAGATGCCAGCAGGATGCTCAACAGCCGGCTGTGCTCCAGCTTCTCGGCGGGAGTCCCTGTCAGGGCCTCTTCCGGTGCTGCTTCTTCTTTGAGCAGATGTGGGTCCACCGTGCAGATGTCCTTTTTGGGGTGCATCAGTGTGTTGACGACTACCAGGGCCACGATGACGAGGATGACCATGACCATGTTGTGCCAGTCGAGGATGGTGTTGGATACGGGCACGGGCTCCGTCAGGATGCCGTTAGTGGCTTTGGAGAGAGCCTCCCCGGGCGTGGCCATGGTAAGGGGGATGGAGCCGGAGAGGCCGGCGTGCCACACCACAAAGCCGCTGTAGGCGGAGGCGATGAGCAGCCGGTAGTCCACGCCCTGCAGCTTGCGCGCGATCTCCCTCGCGAAGAGGGCCCCGATGATGAGGCCGAAGCCCCAGTTGAGCCAGCAGGCGATGGCAGAGACTGCCGTCACCAGGGCGATGGCAGCTCCTGGTGTCTTAGGCACGGAGGCCATGGCGCTGATGCCCTTGTGGATGACTGGCGCTGATGCCAGGGCGGAGCCGCAGACCAGCACCAAGGCCATCTGCATGGCAAAGGCCAAGAGTCCCCAGACGCCGTTGCCCCAATGCTCTACCACCTCCAAGGGGGTCTGGTGGCAGATGGGCATCGCCAACAAGGCGGCGATGAAGGTTAAGATGATAGCAAAGATAAAAGGCTCAGGTAGATAGCGTTGTACAACCTTAACGCAGAAGTTGATGATGCGGCGGAACATAGGGATGAGTCGTTTTTAGATATGGCTGAGAACGATGCCGATGCGGTCGTCAAAGGCCTCGCGGGTGGCATAGCCGACGTGAGGCACGAGCACGCAGTTGGGAGCGCTGAAGAGAGGATGGTCTTCGGCCAAGGGCGGCTCTTTCTCATACACGTCGATGCCGGCGCCGCCGAGCTGGCCCGCCTTCACCATCTCTGCCAAGGCGTCCATGTCTACCACATTGCCACGGGCTGTGTTGATGATGACGGCCGTGGGCTTGCATAGCTGCAACAGCTCGCGACTGATCAGATGATGCGTTTCCGCCGTCAACGGCACATGCAGGGTGATGATGTCGCAGGTCTTCATCAGCTCCTCCAAGGGAAGATAGACAATACCTTGTGCCTTCACATCATCGTATTGGGAGCGGCTCCAGGCTACCACCTCGCAGCCGAACGCCAGGAGCAGCTGGGCCGTGCGCCGTCCAATGGCGCCAGTGCCCACAATGCCCACGCGCTTGCCACGCAGCTCGTGACCTAAGAAGTTGTTGCGGGTGCCTCCCTTGCGCGTGTCGGCGTCCAATGCCGTGATGCGCCGATAGACATCCAGCATCAGCCCGATGGCTAACTCGGCGACACCTTCCGTGGCATAGCCCGAGGCATTCACGACCTCGATGCCGTGCTCCTGACAATAGGCCAGGTCGATATGGTCCAACCCCGTGAAGGCAACGTTGAGTTTCTTCAATTTGGGACATTGGGACAGGATGTCGCTGCCGATTTTGATGTTGGAAACAATAACCTCATCGGCATCTTTCATTCGCTCGATGAGGGTGGCGGCATCTTCGCGGCGGTCGCGGTAGCAGATGAACTCGTGGCCTTTGGCGGCCAATTCGTGAGCAATGTTGACGGCTCGCTCTTCGCTGATGCCGATGGGTTCTACACTGACAATCTTTTTCATCGGATAGTGGTGTTGTTATAATAGACTTTGACTTTGAACTTTGACAATGAACGTTAGCTGTTAGCCATTAGCCTTCTAACTCCTAACTTCTAACTGATAACTGAAAACTTTATCTCGTGACTGGGCAACGCTCCACTTGCAAGACGTTGTAGTTGTTTTTGTCGTACAGGATGGCCACCACGCTGCAGTGCTCCGGCTTCCAGTTGGTGCCGACAAAGCTGAAGGACTTGGCGTAGAGGCAGCTCTCGCCTGCGGACAACTCGCCGGTGCCGTTGAGCAACTGCCCGTAAGTGCCATTGATAGAGCCACGCAGCACATGGTTGTGAACGTAGTTCTCTATCGTCTCGGTGCCATTGATCTGGGGACTGACGATGCCGTCCTCAACAATGAACAGGGAGAGTCGGAGAGGCGAGTCGTGGGACTCCAGCATGGTGACTTTGGCATTGACTTTCAGGAGGCCGTTTTCGTTATACTGGTTGATGAGTTGGATGGCGGCTGGGATGTCCGTGCGGTCCACGGCATTGACTTTGGATAGCCAGCGAGCAGGAATGCTGCCCATGGGCTCATCGGCGCGGTTGATGACGCCGGCGGGGATGCCGTCAATCTGCCAGTCGGTGGCCAACTCCAGGCCTGCCTCGGCTCGGAGATCATCGGGGAACTCCACAGTGGGGGCAGCTAAGGAGGTGGCATGGATGCAGACGGGAATCAGCGTGTCACCAAAACGGGTGAGGAGTTCTTCCAACTTCTCGTGCCCGTTAGGACAGTTCGGACATCTGTGTCCGGTGTACTCTTCGATGAGAACCTTGCGGAAAACAGTAGTAGGATCTAGATCGGGAAAATCAACGGTTACCTCATCCTGGTCGTTGATGACAACATAAGGTCCCTCCACGCGATCACAAGCGGTGAAAAGGATAATCACACTGAGGATTATGATGGGGAAAATGATCTTTTTCATATTTTTGACGTATATAAGTGGTTAAAAAGAGGTGGTGATAGACAATCCGACTCCGTATGAGGCAGGAACAGCGCGACATACACCGCCGATGCAGAGGATGCCCTCTTTGGTCTTGCCGAAGTTGAGCGCGATGCGGGTGGTGCGCCATACGTAGGCGGCGGCAATGTTGTAATAATGCAACTTATGGTCTTTGTCGGGGTTGCCGTAGTTCCATTCATCGCTCACAGAGAAGAACCAGTGGGGGCTGATGGCGTACTCCAGCAATCCATAGATGGAACTCCCATCGTCATCTTTAGTGTAGAAATGCTGGGCTTCCAGACGCAAGGAGTGCTTCGGGGCGACTTTCCAGAGCACGTCGGCAGCCACCAGATGGCCTCTCATGATGCCCTCATGACCTTTCAACAACTCCAGGTTGTAGGTGATGTAGTTGTATGCCAGCGTCAGCTCCCACTTCTTGGTCAGACGGCGGTGGATCTCGAAGCCGATGTCCTGATACAGGAGGTCGGGACCGAACTTGAAGAAGTTGGAGGTGTAGCCCTCGGTGCCGCTCATGGTGCCGATGGCGATGGCCTCTGGTGTCCATACCTTGTCGATGTTGTGGAAACGGGAGTAGTTGAAGGTGAGGTCGGTGCCGTATTTGCCGCCGATCTTGCTCTTCTTGGGAATCTGGTAGTTGACTTGCAGCTGTGCGCCAATCTGGCTGTTGGGCTGGGAGGCATAGCTGTAGTCGCCTAGCAGATGGTAGGAATACTGACGGTTGATGGCCGGTATGTTGTTGATAAAGAGTAGCGAATTGGTCTTCATCATACGCTGGGAACGGAAGTCCATGTTGTCGGCACGGATGAAGGAGGCGGCCACGCCAAAGCCTTTCATGGAGTAGGTGGCCGACAGGAAGAGGGCATTGCCCTTGCGGTAGATGAAGTCGTTGGTGACGTTCGGGTCTTGCATCTTCTGGGCGAACTCGGCGTCGAGGCGGAAGCCCTTGTAGCCGAAGCTGGCGCGGGTGGCCCATACGGGGGTGTTCTGCGGCAGTTTGTCTTTCGTGATGATTCCGGAGGAGCTAATGTCCGGTTCGGGATGCACGGTGATCACCATGTCCTCATCAGCCTTGTCGAACTTGCTGACGAAGCTGCCTCCGACATGGAGGATGAAGCCCTTCTCGGTGATCTTGGGGAAGATCTCGCCGAAGTTGAAGTCGCCGTCAACGCCACGCACGAAGTCCTTGCGACCCACGTAAGAGTCAAAGTTGAGGCGTTCGACGCCCCACACGCCCGTCAGGCAGATACCCTTGTAGGGGGTGACCTTGATGCGGGCACCCAACAGGCTGTTGTCAATGCCTAACTGCCGTTCCTCGTAGGCACGCAGGGAGAGTCCGTTGCCGAACTGCTCGTAGAAGTTGCCCGCCGTGACCTGGATGAAGTCGTTCTTGTAGTCGGCGAAGAAATAGCGGATGCCTTGTCCCTTGTAGTTGAGCTTCTCAAAGTCGATCAGGGGGAATTGATAGAACTCGTAGCGCATGCCCGCGGAGAAGCCGCCATTGGAGTAGAGGAGGTTCAGGAAGGCGTTGGCGCGCACCTTGGAGTCCACAGGATCGGCTCCGATGAGCGAGTCGGGCATGTAATACATGCCGTTAAAACCGAAGTCGCCGCTGATGCGGCTACTTCCTAACTGGTGTTGTGCCTGTGCCGGCCAGCAGGCCGCCACGATGGCACAGGTCAGAATGAGTTGTAATAATCTCTTCATACGCGCGGCTATTGTTTCTTGGATAACTGTTTGAGAATCTCATACACCTCTTCCTCAGAGCCAGGAGCGTAAGAGGTGTGCTCCCACACAATCTCGCCATTGCCGTTGAGAATGCACATGAAGGGTACATCGTTGACATTCATCGCCCGCTTGAAGTCGGAGTTGACATCCAGCAGGACCGTATATTCCCATCCTTTGCCGTTGACGAAGGGCGCCACGCGGGCGGAGGTCTTCGCATCGTCAATGGAGACGGCATATAACTTGACTCCCGTCTCTTCCACCCAGTCTTCGTACTCGTCGGCGATGGCCATCAGCTCTGCAATGCAGGGGCGACACCAGGTGGCCCACAAACTGACAATGATGGGCTTGCCATCGTTTTGGATATCTTGGGTGTTGAAGGTCTGACCGTCCAGGGTCTGGATGGTGACGGCCGGCAACTTGGCCAGGTTTTTTTCCATCATAGGCTCCTGAGCCCATAAGGTGGCACTGAAAAGCAGTGCGGCGGCAATAAACATGATCTTTTTCATCTTTGGGTGTTTTATTCGTTTTTATTTCGGATGAATAATGGATTGGATTCTTGTTCCTCTTCCGGAGTGAAATGGTACCAAAGGTACTCCATCAGTCCCTTCTCGGGCTCCGGCGCCCTGCGCAAGGTCACGTTGCCGTCTTTGTCTAACAGCAAATAGTCGGGCAGGGTGACGACCTCATTCTCCATCAGCCAGTCGTATTCTCCATTCACGAACCATATCGGCCATTCAAATAGGCCGCCATAGTCTTTCATGAAACGCTGGTATAAGCTTTCTTTGGCATCGGTGCAGATGCTCAGAAACTGGATGTGGTCGTTATATTTCTTGTACAATTCTTGCATGATGGCCATTTCTCGGATGCAGTCCAGACAGTCGGCGCTGAAAAACTGTACATAGATGGGCTTGTCCCCCAGATGTTTAATGCTCTCTTTGCGCCCTTTGGCATTGGTGAAGGTGACCTCCCGGATGGTGGAGTTGGGTTGGGTCATGCGTTCTAAGGCGTGACGGATATAGATCTTGTGCTCCGGGAAATGGGTGATCTGGTCGAGGTATTGCAATAGCTTGACGATATTCCCGCGGTCGAACTCGGGACTGTCATACAGCTCGTTCAGGTTCTGGATGATGACCAGCTCGCGGATGCGCTCGTTGACGAGCAACGGGTCGCGACCCACCTCATTGAAAAGGGTCAGATAGTCGGGATCCTCGTTGATGGTGGTGGAGAGCAGGTCTTTGGTGATATATTTGGAGTTGTAGAGATAGCCGGTGTAGTAGTTGGTGAAGAGCGCCATGTAGGCCGGACTGTTGTAGAGAATGCGGTCGTTGTTGAAGTAGTTTTGGTAGATGCGGGTGCGGTCATTGGGGAAACAGAGCTTCTCCAGCATGCCGTATGAGTAGTAGAGGTGGGACAGGTAGTAGTTGTCTGGCTCGTAGCGGATGTCAAAATGACTCTTCAGCAGATCGGAGAGGGTGTCGAAGATGGTGATGTCTTTGTCGTAGGTTATCCGGAACCCGTAATAGTCAAAGGCCCGTCCGAAGTAGCGGTCGAAGCGGTTGATCTTGTAGTTCAGGTCGTTGGTGTCTGCCTTGGGGTTGCGGATGAGGAGGTAGCCTCCGTACGTCTCCGGGTTCAGCATGTTGAAGAGCACCGTGTCCACCTCGATTTCCAACTGGTAGTCCACATTGGGTACGAGGTACATCTCGGCTTTGGTGGTGCGGATGACCAGCTGGGCAAGTGTGATCTGCTGGAGTTTGCAGGATAGGGAGAAATGGCCGTGTTTGTCGATCTTGGCAGTGGCGGCCACCTCGGGGGTGTTCTGGATCAGGTCGTGGAACAGCAGCACACGGATCTCCTCGTTGGGTGCAAAGGGCGCTTCGCCGCTGATGGAGACCTGCTGGCAGAAAGCGCTCTGCGCGAGCAGGAAACATAGCGCGAGGGTCCAGATGCGATATGTGCTGTGTGGATGATGCATGCGTTAGGGTCGATTTTCCGGTAAGGGATAAGAGATAAACGGAGAATAGTCGGCTTTTAGTGCCCACAGCTCGCGTACCATGGAGGAGGACACGGCTGCCCATTCAGGAGAGGCAGGCACGAAAAGCGTCTGCACGTCCGGGTTGAGCTTGGCATTGACGAGACACAACTCCTCCTCAGCTTGATAGTCGGCAGCGTTGCGGATGCCCCGGATCATATACTGGGCTCCCACTTGCCGGCAGAGATCCACCGTCAAGCCGGTGTAGGTGATGACCCGGATCTTGTCGTTGCCCGCATACAAGCGCTCGATCCATTCCTTCCTTTCCTCCACGCTGAAGATGTCCTGCTTGCGGACATTGTGGCCGATGGCAATGTAGAGGGTGTCAAATAGTGGCATCACCTTCTGAAGGATGTCCTCATGACCTTTGGTGAAAGGGCAGAATGAGCCGGCAAAAACAGCGATTTTCATGACTAGTCTCTTATAATGGTGAAGTTATAATCGTCCACGAACTTGATGAGCCGGGAGGGCTTGTAGTCCACAGAGGTGGCATATTGCACGGGGACCACATAGTCCATCTGTTGGATGACCTCGGGCGCGATCTGCTCAAACACCTGTGGGGTGGGCTGTCCCGCAAGGTTCGCGGAGGTGGAGACGATGGGGTGTCCCAGCATCTTGATGAGCCGGCGACAGAAGTCCTGCTGCACTACCCGGATGGCGATGGTGCCGTCACTGTGGATGAGCCGCTCCGGAAGATTGCGGGCGGTCTCGTAGATGATGGTGGTGGGTCGGGAGATCTGTGGTACCAAGTCCCATGCTATCAATGGGATATGCTCTACGTAGTAAGGAAGTCGCTCAAAGGAGTCGAGCAGGATGATCATACTCTTCTTCTCTGGACGTTGCTTGATCTGATAGATGCGCTGCACCGCCTCTTCGTTGGTGGCGTCACATCCGATGCCCCAAACGGTATCGGTAGGGTAGAGGATGACCTTCCCCGCTTGTAGCAACTCGACACATTTTTCAATTTCCTGTTCCATAGTGATGAGATTGTATCTTACAGAAAAATCGCAAAAGTATAATTTTTATAGAAAATGTGTGCAAAAAAAAATGAGCAAAAATTATCGTTTCCCGTGGAGGAACTCATCGTCGGTGAGCGTCTCCAGAAAGGCCTTGAGGTCGGCAATGTCGTTGGGGGTCAGATGACGTCCCCCTTCGTTGATCTTGTGCATCAGCGGGCTGACGTAGGGGGAGTATTGCAAGCCTTCATTGTAGAAGGTCAGCACCTCGTCGAGGGTCTGGAAGCGACCGTCGTGCATGTAGGGGGCGGAGGCGGTGATGTTGCGCAGGGAGGGAGCGCGGTAGGCGCCGCGGTCTGCCAGACTGCCCGTGACGGCACTACGGTCGGCAGGGTCGGTGAAGATGGCATCCAACCCGTTGTTGTAGAATAGGTTGGTGGTGAATAGCGGGGAGCCGCCACTGCCATGACAATGGAAACAGTCGGCCCCCTCCTCCGTGGTGAAGAGGATGTAGCCGTGCAGCTCTTGCGGGGTGAGTTGCTCCTGTCCCTGCAGATAGCGGTCGAACTTGGCATTGCCCGAGACGAGGGATCGCACATATTGGGCGATGGCCTTCTGGATGCGCTCCATGGTGATCTCCTCACTGCCAAAGGCCTTCTTGAACATCTCCGGATAACGGCTGTCTTGTCGCAAGGCCGCCAGGGTGCGCGCCTCCGTGCTGCCAATCTCGTCTTCTGCCAGGATGGCGGCCCTGACGATGTCTTCGATGTTTTGGGCACCGGCGCTTTGATGATAGCCGACCGCTCCATTCCAGAGGTAGCCTTCGTGGTTGAAGACCAAGTTGCAGAGCGGCATGGCGGTATGGCGGGTGGGGATGCCCGTGCGCCCATGAGGCTGCCCGCCGGGGAACCGCGGGTTGTCCGTCCCGATGTCGTAATTGTGCGCCCGGTCGTGACAGTCGGCACACGACATCAGCGAGTCGGGATGCGTGCCCCGATAGCCACTGAGATGGCCGTCCTCAAAGAGACACTGCCCTAGGGCAACCCCCTCAACGGTCATGGGGTTGTCGTCCGGGATGTTCAGTCGGGTGGGAAACCCGTAAGGAATGGAAATCTCCAAGGGGGTCGGCAACTCTTTATGCCGACACGACAGCAGCAATAAGGCTGCCAGGAGGGATAATATCACAGATCGTGAGGTCATCAGAGGTCGAGGGTCATCTGCTCTCCGGTGCCGGGGTCGCTCTTCTCCAGCGGCTCCACGGTGATGTCTTCCATCTCCGCCTTCGCGATGGCATAGTCCATGTCCTCTACGGTCTCACTACTGTCATGGTCCTCTTCGTCAATTTCTTCAGGCTCCTCATCCACCGGCTCTTCGTAAGGAAGCGGCTCGATGAAGGTGATCGACTTGATGCCCGGGAAGTTGATGCGTTTGCCACGGGCACGCGCCGTCATCACATCCACAAACTCCGCACAAGAAAGAACGACCTCCGAGAACTCCTCTTTCTTCTTCTCCTTGTACACGACCTTGATCTGAGGCAGATAGTCGATGGAGACACCCTTCAGGACGATGTCCGGATCGGGGGTGATGAACTCCGTCTTCTTCTGGAAGTTGTCAGGATTGAAACGCTTGAGATAGTACTTGTCCTCCGATTTCTGATAGTAGACGGCCGTGATGACAAGATGGGAATTCCATTTTCGGATGAATTCCAGGTCATCGTCAAAATGGGTGGAGATGTCGAATCCTGTTATTCTGTAATGTCCTGATTGATAGGTTGTCAGGATCTTGTCATCCTCCTTGAAGGCGCCGAGCAGCTGGCCGCGTCCGTCGTTGTTGAGGCGCATCACAGACTCCTCAAAGTAGACATTGATGGCGCTGAGGGTGGAGACGCCCTCTTTGCTCTTGGAGATGGAGGAGATGGGGTAGCGGGTCAGCAGGTTGCCCAAGGCCGAACGGTTCTTGACAGCCAGCGAGCTGAAGTCAAAGTCGAATTCCCGCTTCTTGAGCTTGGGCTTCGGGCGCAGCTTGATGTGGATGACTTCGGCCTCCCCGTTGGGGTTGGAGGTGAAGTAGAGCACCTTGGAGCCCGGCTTGCCTTTGGTCAGGTCGTACTCTTTGTCGCGGGAGATGCCTCCGACAGCAAAACGCTTGACCATGGCGGGACCATTGGAACCGTTGAGATATACCATATTATATATACGACGGTCGTCGCCCCGCTTGAAGACCTCCACATGGAGGATGTTCTTGCCATAGAAATGCTTGTCGGAGACGCGGTTGACCGAGAACTTGCCGTCTTCACGGAAGACGATGACCTCGTCCAGGTCGGAACAGTCGCAGGCGAACTCCACGTCATCGTCTTTCTTCAGGCCCGTGCCCACGAAGCCCTCTTTCTTGTTGACATACAGCTTCTGGTTGGTGACGGCCACCTCGGAGGCGATGATGGTGTTGAAGTTCTTGATTTCCGTCCTGCGCTCGCGACCGTCCCCGTATTTCTTCTTCAGCTGTTTGAAATAGTTGACCGTGTAGTCCACGATATGAGCCAGATGGTTCTCCACCTCTTCGATGTTCAGCTCGATGTCGGCGAGGTCCTGCTCTGCCTTCTTGATGTCGAACTTGGAGATCTTGCGGACAGGCTTCTCGCAGAGGGCCAGCACATGGTCGCGGGTGATCTCCTGCTTGAAGAGCGGCCGGTAGGGGTCGAAGGCACGCTCGATGTTGTCAATCTGGATCTCCCAACTCTCCGTGTCTTTTTCCAACTCCTTATAGATGCGTTTCTCGAAGAAGATCTTCTCCAAAGAGATCTTGTGCCACTTGTCGTTCAACTCCTGAAGCTCAATCTCCAGCTCTTTCCGCAGCAGGTTGAGGGTGTTCTCCGTGTTGATGCGCAGGATGCTCTTGACATCGGTGAAGACAGGCTTGCCGTCCCAGATGACGCAGGCGTTGGTGGCGTATGCGATCTCACAATCCGTGAAGGCGTACAGGGCGTCGATGGTCTGGTCGGGCGACACATTCGGCAGCAGGTGCAGGAAGATCTCCACATGCTCGGCAGTGGTGTCGTCGATCTTCTTGATCTTCAGCTTGTTGGCTTTGACGGCCTTGGTGATGGAGCCGATGAGCTTGACGGTGTTGGTGCCGTAAGGTATCTCGGTGATACATAAGGTTTTATTGTCAACGATGTTGATGCGAGCGCGGTTGAGCACCTTGCCTCCTTGCGCACCATCGTTGTATTTGGAGACATCGGCAGTGCCGTAGGTGGGGAAGTCGGGATAGATCTCGAAGTCTTTGCCCCGCAGGATGCAGATGGAGGCGTCGATGAGCTCTAAAAAGTTGTGTGGCAGGATCTTGGTGGACATGCCAACGCCGACGCCTTCTACGCCTTGTGCGAGCAGGAGCGGGAACTTGACGGGCAGCGCGATGGGCTCGCGGTTACGGCCGTCGTACGACACTTGCCATTCGGTGGTCTTGTGGTTGAAGACGACCTCCTTGGCAAATGGGGAGAGGCGTGCCTCTATGTATCGGGGCGCCGCCGCGGGGTCACCCGTCAGGATGTTACCCCAGTTACCCTGCGTGTCGATGGCATAGTGCTTCTGCCCCAGCTGCACCAAAGCAGCATAGATGGACTGGTCGCCATGAGGGTGGTATTTCATGGTGTTACCGACCACGTTGGCCACCTTGTTGAAGCGGCCATCCTCCAACTCGTCCATGGAGTGCAGGATACGCCGCTGCACCGGCTTCAGTCCGTCATACACATCCGGTATGGCGCGGTCCAGGATGACGTAGGAGGCGTAGTCCAAATACCATTCGCGGTACATGATGTCCGCGTAAATCAGTTTATGCAAATCAGAAGTGTCTTCCACAGGCTCACTGGCAACACCTTCTTCCAATTCTTCTTTCGGGTCTTCTGACATAGGTTATAGGTTAGGCTGGTTTAAGGTTGCAAAAATACAAAAAAAATGCGAGCGAGAGATGTCTCCCGCTTTCAGAAATCAAACAAAAATAGAGGATAGGAGAAGTCGTGGGCGCGCTTCTGCTGTGGCTACAAGTGTACGATGAGTTCGCAGATGAGGCGGTCTTTGTCGTTGGTCACCGTTTTGCGGAAGAAGTACTTCTCATAGTCGAAGCGGATGCCTGCGCGGACGGGCTTCTCCACGAAGATGAGCGTCAGTCCACTGGTGATGCGCTGGCAGAAGGTGTCAAAGGTGTAGCGCCCGTGGTCGTCCGCTATGCCGTTGCAGTTGGGGGTGATGGCATCGTACCGGAACGACAGGGCTATGTTGGAGAGCGCCTTCTTTTGGATGTTGAACTTGTAGTAGGCAAATCCATACAGGGCGTGGGTGGGGATCATGCCTGGCTCGGCGTACCACTTGTAGATATATTCCGACTCCAGATGCAGGTTGCGGATGTCGTAGGCCATGCCGGCGTCTACGACATGCATGCGCAGTGTGCCGGGGATGACGGCCGCATAGTTCAGCGATAGGGTGAACCCCTTGAAGAAGCCGAATGTGCCGCGGGCCACATAATTGAGTCGCTTTTGGAATTGTCCCTGCCGGCTGAACCCCGCGCTGTTGAAGACGCCGGCCTTCACGGTGAAGGGCACCACCTTGTCCCACTCATAGCTGATGACCCCCCCAACGTCACTCCATGCGGTGATCTTCTGGGTCAGAAACGACTTGTCGGAGAAATAGTATTGGTAGGGGGAGAGCAGGTTCTCATTGCTGAAGGGCAGCTTGTCGTAGCCGATGAGGATGGACAGTCCTTTGACAGGTTTGTATTGTGCGAAGATGGCCACGGGCGAGAACTTGCCGCCGAAGGTGAGGTCCACCAATGCCATATAGGAGAAGCAGGGATGAACACTGCCATAGACGCCGATGCGGGTGTGGCGCAACTCAAAATGCTGCCCCCAGGTGTTGGTGTTCAACTCATAACGCCCCAACACGGTGGCCGTGAACTTGGGAATATAGTCTTTCTTGGTGAATCGCTTGGCATGATGGACGGAGTCAGTCTTCGGCAGGGTGTCTTGCTGGGCATACAACGGCAGACAGCCCAAGACTGCCCATAGTAGAATCAGACAATAGACCTTTCGCCCCATATCGTAATGATCAGTGATAACGCCAGTTGCCGTTTATATCGCCTCCGAAGTAGTCTTCCGGTTCGGGATCGTAGATGTCGCGCTGGGGTTGCAGCTTGCGCACCAGCCGCATCTTCCAGTTGGTGTCGTGCGGCTCGCCGTATTTGTTGGAATGCAGCAACTCATAGTCGTTGCCCACCAAGGCGGGGTCGTAAAAGACGAACTTGACATTGGACTGGTTGTCGAGATAGTAGTAGTGCCAGATCTCATAGGGCAGGGTGACAGGATCGGAGGGGATCTCCAGGATGTCGTTAGGCTGCCCATATTGCAGATAGACGCGCCCCCGGTCGGTGCGGTAACCCTTTACCTGCACGCTGCCGAAGCGCTCTTGCACGATGTCCACCATCTTCTTGTATTTCAGCCAGGCCTCTTCCGGATGGGAAGGATTGCGCGCCAGCCAGAAGGAGTAGAAGTAGCGCTGTAATTGCTCGGTGGTGACCGTCTTCATGCGCTTGGCGAAAAACTCGCGCTCCATGGTGCTGGCAATGGGGTAGAGACACAACACCGCCTCTTCCAGGGCCGGCCGGTCGGTCATGTTGCTGACAAAAGAGCCGTCGATGACCACATCGTTGTAGCGGCTGATCTCAAAGTGAACAGAAGGGTTGCTCTTCTGGAAGAAGACCTTGTTGATGAACAACAACTGGTCTCCATCCAACAGCTCCACCACCGCATTGTAGTTGCCTGACGGCAGCATGAAGGTGTTGAACCGATCGAGGATCAGAATGACGTCGTTGGATTGCACTTTCTTGGTGATGATGTTCTCCGGTTGTGCCGCCAGCTTGTTCTCTGCATACTCAATGTAACACTTGGCGGTACGCTCCTTGTCGGCCCCCACCACGTCCTTGGTGTTGTAAATCTCCACCGCAAAGGGAAGGACGTACTGAGTTTCGGGTACGTAGTTGTTGAACAACGGAGGGAGGCATACCCCATATTTGACGAACAGGTCCGAGGGCTCGGGGACGGACACGGAGGAGTATAGGGAGATCCGGGAGGAGGAGATCTTGCCTGCTGGGAAGTCGATCTGGGTATAGTCGATGTATTTCAACTCCATAGAGTCGCGGTGCAGGTCCTTGAGGGTGAAGTGCAGGTAGTAATCCCCGTTGTCCACCGGCAGATTGTTGATGTTGGCAAAGTCGGGCTTGCCAGCCTTGGCGCTGTCGGCGAAGAGGTCGGAGGTGAGAATGTAGTGCAGGCCGGTTACCACGGAGTCATCTTTGACCACATCCACTTGGATTTCCACTTCAGCAAAGTAATGCCCTTGGCCATCGGGTGCGTATTGCACCGATTCGCCTCCGATGATGAAGGAAAACTCGATGTAGGGCTGTTTGGCGGGTGTGCAGTAGGCTTTATGGCTGATGAAGGCTCGCATGTTCTGGGCATGGAGGCCGGCCGTCAGCAGGGCAAAGAGACCCAGTAGTAAGATGGTGCGCTTCATGGCTATCTGATTTTTTTGGATATCTCATCCACCAGGCTGTCGATGGGCAGTCGGTATTGCTGCATCGAGTCGCGCTCGCGGACAGTGACCGTATTATCTTCTTTGGTTTGGTTGTCGATGGTGATGCAGAAGGGGGTGCCGATGGCATCCTGACGGCGGTAGCGGCGACCGATGGCGTCCTTGTCCTCGTACTGCACCATGAACTCTTTCTTCAGCTTGTCGAAGATCTCCTGTCCGATCTCCGGGAGGCCGTCTTTCTTCACCAGCGGCAGGATGGCAGCCTTGTAGGGCGCCAACTTGGCCGGCAGACGCAGCACGGTGCGCAAGGAACCGTCTTCCAGGGTCTCTTCCGTATAGGCATTGCTGAAGACAGCGAGGAACATACGGTCCACACCAATGGAGGTCTCGATGACGTAAGGGATGTAGTTCTCGTTGGACTCGGGGTCGAAATAGCGAAGCTTCTTGCCGGAGTATTGCTCATGCTGCGACAGGTCGAAGTTGGTGCGGGAGTGGATGCCTTCCAACTCCTTGAAACCGAAGGGGAACTTGAACTCGATGTCGGTGGCAGCGTTGGCGTAGTGGGCCAGCTTCTCGTGGTCGTGGAAGCGGTAGTTCTCCGGCGCAATGCCCAAGTCGGTGTGCCATTGCAGACGGGTCTGCTTCCAGTAGTCGAACCATTTGAGCTCCTCGCCGGGCTTGACGAAGAACTGCATCTCCATCTGCTCGAATTCCCGCATACGGAAGATGAACTGCCGCGCTACGATCTCGTTACGGAAGGCCTTGCCAATCTGGGCGATGCCAAAGGGCAGCTTCATGCGGCCTGTCTTGTATATGTTCAGGAAGTTGACAAAGATACCTTGGGCCGTTTCCGGACGCAGGTAGATGGTGTCGGCGCCGTCGGAGACGGAACCCAGCTTGGTGGCAAACATCAGGTTGAACTGGCGGACGTCCGTCCAGTTGCGCGTGCCAGAGACCGGACATACGATGCCGAGCTCTTCGATCAGCGACTTGAGTCCTGCCAGGTCGTTGGCATTCATCATCGTGGCAAAACGCTCTTTGATGTCGTCGATCTGCTTCTGATACTGCAACACCCGACCGTTGGTCTCGCGGAACATCTTCTCGTCGAAGTTCTCAAAACGCTTTCTGGCCTTCTCCACCTCCTTGTTGATCTTGTCCTCGATCTTTTGGATGTGGTCCTCAATCAACACGTCGGCACGGTAACGCTTCTTGGAGTCCTTGTTGTCGATGAGCGGGTCGTTGAAGGCATCCACATGGCCGGAAGCCTTCCAGATGGTAGGGTGCATGAAGATGGAACTGTCCAAGCCCACAATGTTCTCGTGGTACTGCACCATGGCTTTCCACCAGTATTGCTTGATGTTGTTCTTCAGCTCCACACCGTTTTGACCGTAGTCGTAAACGGCACTCAACCCATCATAAATCTCACTAGACGGGAAAATGAAACCATACTCTTTAGCGTGTGCTATAATCTGTTTGAAAAGATCTTCGTTGTTTGCCATATTTGTTTATTCAAAGGTGAATGATATTTGTAAAATCTTGGATTTCAATGATGTGACACTGGTGGCGTACATGTTGTCCTCCTCCTTGAGAAGGTTGACAAAGCCAAATGACATCTTCAACTCCGTGGAGAATTTGAAGTAGGTGCAGTAGAAGTCGAAGCCGATACCGGCAAACCCTTGGAAGTCGTTAGGGTACAACTTGAGGATGACCTCCTGCGGGTTGGACGACTGCTTTTTGGCGGCGGAGATGAGGTCGAGGCTGTACTGGGCACCCGCGATGACGTAGGTGCGGATGTTGTTCATCATACGCGACGACTTGAATTTGATCATCAGGGGCAGGTCCAGATAGACGGATTCGGCGTTCTTCTTGGTGACCAGCTGGTTGCCAGACTGGTATAAGATGGAGTAGTTGACGATACGGTCGCCGAAGGCCAGTCCCGGGATGAAGCGCAAGTCGAAATATTTGCCCAGGCGCAGGTTGGTGACAATGCCGAGGTTGAAGCCAGAGAGCGGACTGGTGTTGACCACCATCAGAGAGTCGTATTCGGCCAGGTTTGGCTTGGAGGCGATGGTGAAGTCGAACTGGTTATAGCCAATCAGGAAGCCGAAGTGAAAGGTCTTCTTGTCATATTTCAAGAGGTTTGGTACGCCGAATGACCAGCGGTTGGATTGTCCGAACAGGGAGGTAGAACAGATGGCCAAAAGCAATGCCAGCACACAGATTCGTTTTTTCATAGCCGTTGATTCAAATGCTCTATATAACGATAAAACCAGAAGTTTAGTATGCTCTGTGGAGGTTACAGGCTGGTGGCCGTGTCGTCGGCATGGCGGGCGAACTCGGATTTGAGGTGTGCCACGTTGACGGGTACCACGCCCAGATATTCGCATACAAGACCGCCGGCGATGTTGGCAGCCAGGCAGGTGTCTTGGATGGAACTATGCTTGAGCAGGAAGAGGGTGGCGACGGCAATGACGGTGTCGCCGGCACCTGACACGTCGCTGACATGACGCTGGAAGGCCGGATGATGGTAGAAGATGTCTTCTTTCCGATCGTAGAAGGCGATACCTTTGGCGGACATGGTGATCATCACCTTGTCGATGTTCTTCTGGTTGGCGAAGTTCTTGGCGATTTCGTGGATGTCTTCCAAGGAGAGCTCCACGGTGTCTTCAATCTGGATGCCGTGCGCGAGCTCTTTCAGGTTTGGCTTGAAGAGGTCCACGTTGGCATAGTTGCTGAAGTTGCGACGTTTGGGATCCACCGCCACGAAGATGTTCTTCTCCTTCGCAAAGCGGATGATCTCCTCGATGAGATTCTTGGAGAAGAGACCCTTGTCGTAGTCTTCAAAGATGATGGCGTCGATGGGATGGTGCTCGATAAGCTGCTCGATGGTGGTGAGGAACTGACGTTGCTCACGCTCTTTGAGCATCTCCACCTTCTCGTCATCCACGCGGACAATCTGCTGCCCGTTGCCGATGATGCGGTATTTGACGGTGGTGCGACGGCCGAACATGGGAACGATACCCACGGAGTCCATGTCTGCATCTTCCAGCAACTCATAGAGGATCTTGGCCTTGTTGTCACTGCCGATGACCGAGCACAGGATGGGGTTGGCGCCGAGGGCTTTCAAGTTGAGGGCCACGTTGGCCGCACCGCCTAAGCGATGGCTTCTCATCTGTGCGTTGACGATGGGCACGGGAGCCTCCGGGCTGATGCGGTTGACCTTGCCTTCAATGTAGCAGTCAATCATGGCATCGCCGACAACTAATATGTTGGTGTTCTGAAACTTGTCGAAATGATTATTAACGATTTCAATATCCATACCTCAAAATTTTTTAGGTTGCAAAAATACAAAAAATAGCGACATCTTGGCACGGGGTCACAGGGTGGCGGTGCAGTTTAGCGATCTGGGCATGTCGATGTCTTCTTTCAGCTTGATAAACAATGCTTTATCTTTGTCAGGATCGCCGGTTCCGAGGTCCATGTCGTGTGTGAACTGCAGGGCTACCCGGTCTTGGGAGAAGCCGAATTGGGCGTAATAGGCTGCCAGGGTGTCGTCGGCGGGGATGAGCAGGGCGGCGGTCAGTTGTAGGTCGCGGCAGTGGTCCAGGGCTTGGCGCACCAGCTCGGCGGCGATGCCCTGTCTCCGGTATTCGGGCAGCGTGGCGATGGCGTACAGGTAGCCCACCTGGCCCAGCTCCGTCTCGCAGAGGATGAGAAAACAGGTGCCCACAACCCGGCCCTCTTCGCGATGCACGAAGGCTCGGTCTTGGGCGTAGTAGCGAGCCAGAAAAGAGTGCACGAAGGCAGGCTCGTCACCGAAACAGCGCGTCCATACCTCCACAATCTCCTGCATGGTAGGGTCAATGGAGATGGCCGTGATCTTTTCTTCCATTCTGATAGGATGATACGATTCTTTGGACTTCCTCAGGCCTGGAAGCCCTAGGTCTTCTTCTCGGTTTATATAACGATAGTTAGCTGGCAGATGCTGGGCAAACAATTGCGCCATCATCGGATAACCTCCTTCAAAGCTGGTGTCTGCCTTTTCGATGTGTATGTCGAAGGTCTCCCTGTTGAGGGGCGATCCGTAGGTGAAGGCTATGGGCACTCCCGCCGACAGGAGAACCCCGCCTAGGAGGTGCAGCGCGTCAAAATGCTGGAACGCTTTCCGGATGACCGCCTGCTCGGCCACCTGCTGTTCCGAACTCGTCCCCTTGGCGTCTTGCCATAGCTGTTCCAACTGGAGACACGCCTCAAACCACTGCTCGGAGAGCGGCTCGTAGCTGTAGTCGTAACTCTTCACGAACTTGTTGACATGATTGCGCTTGGCGGCCAGCTTCTTGCCTTTGTAGGTCTGGAACTGGACCGTCTCATAGAGGTAATCGTCATAGTCGCGGTTGTGGTCAAAGCCCCACTGGCCGGGCTGATGCTCTTGCAGCCATGGCAGGTCCTCTTCCGACAGGTTGATGAGTGTAAGCGGTACGGTGCCACTATCTTCCTGCAACAGCTGGAGCAACGCCGGCAGACGTTCTGTCCGGAGGTCCGGCAGTATCATGTAGCCTCTTCGTCCTTCCCCATAGATCTGGCAGCTGACCACGAGCCGGTCTTCCACCACCGCCCACTGGGTATGGTAGAAGTCCTGCCAGCAGAATAGGCTTGTGAAGGACTGGTCGCAGATGCGGCATCCCTGCGGCTGATACTGTTGAAATAGCTCTTGGTCGGTTATCCGTATGGGCTGGAAGGCTAGGGACATGGCTATTGTTTGATGATTTTGATGCGGGTATGATGGTTGATGACGAGGATGTAGAGGCCGTTGGCGAAGCTGGACAGGTCTAGGCTTCCCCGGCGGGTCTGGAGCAGCCGTCGGCCGGAGAGGTCGAAGAGTTCCAGGCTGCTGACCTCTTGCTCGGGGAGGCACTGCACCATCCCCGTGGTGGGGTTGGGATATACTTGGAAGAAGGATTCTGCGGGTTGGGGGATGCTCGTGCCGTGGGGCAGGGGCGTGCTGCCGAGGAAGAGAGATACGCCCCCGGCGTAGTTGCCGATGAGCAGGT
>JAFYEU010000077.1 GCA_017544105.1 Bacteroidales bacterium | reverse complement strand
GAATCATCTCATACGTCTCACAGTTTGTGATGCTCAAGACAGGGGACATCATCTTTACCGGCACACCGGTAGGGGTTGGACCCGTACACATCAACGACCGTCTGGAGGGTTTTTTGGAAGGCCAAAAACTGTTCGACTTCAAGGTGAAATAGCAGGAGAAGGACATTTAGGATAAAAATGACAAAACAGGAGCGTTTTCCTGACTTTGACAGAATCCTTTAGAGATGGACCCCCTGCTTTTAGCAACTAGCCTGTGAATATTTTTTGTATTTTTGCTTTTTGATTTCCAGAGCCCATCTGTTCAAACAGAATCTCTGGAAATGTAAAGAATATGGTTAACATCCGTCATCGCAAATTTTTCAAACTATGCAATTAAAGATTCGACTGATCATCATGAATTTTCTCCAGTTTGCTGTCTGGGGAGCTTACTTGACCTGTATGGGCACTTATTTGCACCTCCACGGGTTAGGTCATCAAATCGGCATCTTCTACTCTATCCAAGGAATCGTTTCCATCTTTATGCCGGCCATCATCGGCATCATTGCGGATCGTTGGATTCAAGCGCAGAAAATGCTAGGTATCAGTCATTTGATCTCAGGCATAGCCATGATTTGTGCAGGTGTCTACGGAATCAACTCGGGCGATGCCGTGCAATTTGGCCCGTTATTTGCGCTCTATACCATCGGAGTAGCCTTTTATATGCCCACTCTGGCATTATCCAACTCCGTGGCTTACAACGCTTTGGAAATGGCCAATCTGGATCGGGTCAAGAACTTCCCTCCAATCCGTGTCTTTGGTACCATCGGTTTCATTGTAGCCATGTGGTGTGTTGACCTGCTGGGATTCCAACCCACTGCCAATCAGTTTGTTTTGAGTGGCAGTATTGGACTCGTACTAGGCTTATACGCCTTCACACTACCCAAGTGCAACAGCAATCATGATGGAAAAGTCACCTCTATCGTTGACATGTTCGGCCTTCGGGCTTTCACGCTTTTCAAGGAGAAGAAGATGGCCATATTTTTCATTTTCTCCATGTTTTTAGGGGTTTCATTGCAAATCACCAATGGGTTTGCGAATCCATTTCTGCACAGTTTTGGGCATATTCCCGAGTATGCAGACACCTTTGGCGTGCAGCATGCGAACATGCTGATATCCCTATCTCAGATTTCGGAGACATTATGTATATTGCTGATACCTTTCTTCTTGAAAAGATTCGGTATCAAGAAGGTGATGTTGATTGCCATGTTCGCCTGGGTATTCCGCTTTGGCTTTTTCGGATTAGGCAATCCTGGTCCGGGCGTCTGGCTGTTCGTCCTCTCTTGCATCGTTTATGGTGTTGCGTTTGACTTTTTCAACATCAGCGGTTCCTTGTTTGTGGATCAGCAGACAGACCCATCCATCCGCGCTTCCGCCCAGGGTCTCTTCATGCTGATGACCAATGGTATTGGCGCCACTGTCGGGACGTTCAGTGCGCAGGCAGTATTGAACCACTTCGTCTTCAATCCGCTTAGGCAACATGCAGAACCCAGTGTCATCATGCAAGGCTGGACCAATGCTTGGTACATCTTCGCCGGATATGCGCTTGTCGTGGCTATCGCCTTCATTTTTGCATTCAAAGAAGAGTATTCCAAAGAGAACGTCAACTAATCGCTAGCGGACACTGAACACAGACTGCCCGTTAGCCACCAGCTTGGCCATTGCGGTCTGATTTTGCATCGTGGCAGTTCCATCTTGGGCAAAATCATAAACCTGTGGGTGTTGGAACCACTCTGCCACATCCATATTCAGACAGAGAACATTGATGGCCTCTTCCGAGAATAATCTATCCGACAAAGGCAAACTGACCGAGAAGCAATTGTCCACAAAGCCAGTAATCTGTTGGTTTTGATATATCTGGCCAGTGCCAAGATGCATGGCATAAGGGGTTGGTATGGGTGAGATCGCCTGACAGAGACATTTGCCATTCAGTTTCATATGGTGATAGCCACCGCCCAAGGCTTCCGGCCAACTCATCGAGTTTTCGGGAGGATTGGGGAAATGATGGGTGACATTATATTCGGGAGCAAGGCCAAAGACAAAGGATATGCGAGTATATTTTCCAGTTGGAATATGATCATCTTGGAGCATCCAGGTAAGGGTGGATGGAATGTCAGCATCAGTGTAGTGGATGCCGTTATCGGTTTGCACAACATACTGGGTGCCGTCATCCTTTTCCAGCACCATCTTGGAAAGGAAAAACTGGACTTCAGTCACCGAGAAGACATTTCCAGCGGCATTGAGATAACAAAGAGTATCTTGTTGCAACGTATCCTTGCCCACAGAAAAAGAAAACCGGAAGGCTAATGCAGCCTCCGGTTTATGACATGAGGAAAAGCCCAGCGTAATCGCAAGGGCTAGTATCAGAGGGATCCTACCATTCATCTTCGAAAACCTCTTCGGGCATCATGCCCTCTTCCAGGGAGTTGATGAGTTCCTTGATTTGCTCATCAATCTGATTCAGAAAATCGTACTGGGAAGGAGACCAATAAGGGCTATCGGTTTTGAACCAGTTCTCAATAGGAGCCGCTGCGGCTGCTTTTTCATTGAAGTTGGTGATGGTATAACGATAGCGGTTGTCGCGACATTCCAACTTAAAGTTATAATAGACCACATTCTTGGGAAGCATGGTACCGTCTTTTTGTTTGGAAAAGATACGCACACTGGAACGCATCTCCAGCACATAATGTTCGGCATCATCCTTCTTGATTACTTCATTGGTGTTCTTGTAATATTTCTTCACCCATTTTTTAGCTCTTTCATAGAGAACAGCCGGGGTGCCTTCCTGTTTCACCACATCCTGATAGGTGACCAAGTTGGTACGCTCATCGATAGGCAGGTCGGGCACGGGCAAATCCTTGGTGGGTTTCTGAGCGAACAGAGCTGCGGAAGACAGTATCAGAAAAACGGCGATGACAATTCTTTTCATAGTGTTATTTTTTGCGGATTAGGGTTTGAAAATAGAGATCGTATTCATTCTTTTCATCTCTCGGGCGAAAAACGGTGCGGTCCACCTGCCATTCGTCGTCAGAGAGAACAGGGAAATAGACGTCTGCCGTGAACGAAGATTTAATACGGGTGAGGTAAATTTTTTCCGCATAGGGCAGGAAGAGCCGATACATGGTAGCGCCGCCCATGACGAAAGCCTCGGGAGCGTCTTGCACCAATGCCATAGCATCTTCAATAGAATGAACGGTTTCACAATCCGGGAAGGAGACATCATCCAGGGTGATCACGATATTTCTACGGTTGGGAAGGGGGCGTTTGGGGAGGGAACGCCAAGTGTTGTCACCCATTAATACGGGCGCCCCGGAGGTGACTTTCTTGAAATATTTCAAGTCGGCCGGTAGATGGCACAGCAACTGGTTCTGGTAGCCCAGTTCCCAGTTCTCGCCCACGGCGGCAATCATGCTCAAATTTTGCATAGGTATAGGTTTTGAATCAGACGGCAAACGTACAATTTTTTTATCAGAATTGCCACATATAAAAAAAGGAAAGCCGTTCCGTCTTTCCTTTCGTTCTATGTCTATTCTCCGTAGCTGGACCCGTCGAAGCAGTGGGTGCAAATGCGCTCCTTTGGCAAGCCAACGGATTTGGCAATAACATCGAGGCTGTTGAATTTCAAGGTGTCGACGCCGAGATGTTTACGGATAATCTCCACCATTTTGGCATACTCCTTGGTGGAACAATCCATATAGCGGTCTAAGTTCTTATGGCTATCGCCCTCCAGCTCCTCGATCACACGGCGGGTAATCAGTTCCAGTTCCGTCTTAGAGGCGGAAAAGTTCAGATAGGGGCAGCCGTAGACCAGTGGCGGGCAACTGATACGGATATGAACCTCCTTGGCACCGCTTGCATAGAGTTTGCGCACATTGTCACGCAATTGGGTGCCGCGCACGATAGAGTCATCGCAAAAGACCACCCGTTGATCTTTCAGCAAGGTGGTGTTGGGTATCAGCTTCATCTTCGCCACATGCTCCCGCATCTCCTGATTGACGGGCATAAAACTGCGGGACCATGTCGGGGTATATTTCACGATGCCTCGACGGTAGGGAATCCTTTTGCCATTAGAGTAACCCAAAGCCATACCGATACCGGAATCGGGGATAGCGGACACATAATCCGCCTCCACATCATCCACCTTACCCATCTCATAGCCCAACAGATAGCGGCTATTTTCAACGTTGACAGCCTCGTATTCAGAGGCGGGATAGCCGTAATAAATCCAGAGGAAAGAGCAGACTTGCATTTTCTCATTAGGGGGCAGCAGCTGGGTACAACCTCCTGTCGTGACTTTCACGATTTCCCCGGGTCCCACAAAACGTTCAATTTCATAGTCGAGGTTCGAGAAACTGTGGGTGTCGAAAGTCAAAGCATAGCTATCGGGGCGCTTGCCTATCACGATAGGGGTGCGTCCGAGATAGTCACGGGCTGCGATAATCCCGTCTTGGGTAAGGATCAGCATGGAGCAGGAACCCTTCACCTTCTTATAGACATTCTGGATGCCGGAGACAAAATCCTCACATTGGGAGATCATCAGCGCAATCAGTTCCGTGGGGTTGGTACGGCCGGAACTCAACTCCGTGAACTGCTGATGGTTCTTCAGACATTCCTTTTCCAGCTCTTCCAAATTGTTGATTTTAGCCACGGTGACAATCGCAAACCGTCCGAGGTGGGAATTGACCACAATAGGTTGGGCATCCGTGTCACTAATTACGCCAATTCCCAGATGACCTTTGAACTTTCCGATGGAATCAGCAAACTTGGTCCTGAAATAGGAATTTTCAATATTATGGATGGAACGATAGAATACATTGTTCTGGATGGTTACCATACCACCTCGTTTTGTGCCAAGATGTGAATGATAATCAATGCCATAAAACAAATCTGTTGAACAGTTCTTTTTTGAGACAACTCCAAAAAAACCTCCCATGGTGCTATAAACTAAAAACCGGTTAATGATTTAGTGAACAGCTGGCAAAAATACATTTTTTAGCTTTTTCGGGTTTCTGACTTTTCCATTATTTATCAACTATTTGTTGAAAATCAAGATATATGCAAAAAAATCAAGCACTTAAAAGCATGTACACTTCGCAGCACATATCCATTGAAAGCGCCCTGAAACTTCCATTTTTTATGTAGTTTTGCAGCGATTAAAGACAATAGCGATTTTGCGCCCCGAAAAAACATATAAGATATTATTTTTCAGCATATTATTATGCTTGTCATCCTTTTGCTTCCCGCTGAAGGGGTGGGCTCAATTTTACAATGGCTCCCAGATCACTTTTGGCAAGAACCGTGTTCAGCATCAGAATTTCAACTGGCAATACCTTCGGGCGGAACAGTACGATGTCTATTACTACCCTACGGGCAGAGAACTGGCGCAGTATGTCTATTACAAGGTCCCCGAGGTGATGGAGGAGATTGAGCATCTGCTCAACTTCACGTCTCACAAGAAGTTGCAGTTGATTGTGTACAACACGCAGGCTGACTTCAGGGAGTCCAACTTCGCCTATGATGACGAGGACTTCTACAACCAGGGAGGTGTGACCAACATCTCTGGAACGAAGATATACCTTTACTTTGACGGCAGTCATGCGCATTTGGACCGGATGTTGCGAAGCGGCATGATGAATGTGTATGCCCATTGGCTGGTGGATGGGGTTTCTATGGGAGCCAACATCACATCCGACTATCTCATCAATGTGCCGGCTTGGTTTTACAGTGGTTTGTCATCCTATTTTGGGGAGCATTGGAACACGGATGTGGACGCGCATGTCATGGATGGCATTCTGACTCGCCGCTATGCAGACATTGAGTTCCTCTCGCCCGTGGATGCCACCTATGCTGGCCATTCCTTCTGGAAATTCATCGTGGACACGTATGGGGAGCGGATCATCCCCCGCATTCTGCACAACACACGTTCTACCAAGATGGTGGAACGCAGTTTTTACTACTCCACAGGCATTCCCTATCGGACCTTGTTACTCAATTGGTACAAGTATTATTATGTCCTATATCATCAGAACCTGAACAAGGGATTGCCGGCGGATGACGGGCTGATAGCGAGACCGAAGAGCAGCCGTCACTACCAACATGTCTGTTTCCAGCCTCACGGAGAAGGCTACGCATATGTCACGAATGAGGCGGGGCAAGTCAGGGTATGGCTACAAACCGGCGACCGTAAACGCGCGAAGTGTATCTTCCGGCGATATCAGAAAACGGAGGACAACCCAGACTTGACCTATCCCATCATCAACTGGCATCCTTCCGGAGAGGGGCTGGGGCTCACCCTGGAATCCAAGGGGCATTGTTACTACTATCCCTACAACCTGACTTCAGGCAAGTGGGAAAAGCGTTCCTTGGTGGATGTGGAGAAGATCACCTCTTGGTCTTTCTCAGACGATGGGATGACGATGTTGTTCTCCGGATTCCAGCATGGCCAGTCGGACCTCTACCTATACAGTTTCCTCTCCCACTCTTTTCAGAATCTGACCAACGACTTTTACGATGATTATGGGCCTGTTTTTCTCAATCCTCGGCAGATTGTCTTTGCTTCCAACCGGCCGACAGACTCCATCCAGTTGAAAGAAGACTTTATAGAGGCGACGCCTCAGAAGCATTACGATTTGTTTCTGTACAATTACGGCACGAAAGATCCAAGAGTCATGCGAGCCACCAACACCCCTTATGGTGACGAGTATGATGTCACCCCGATGAGTGGTGACGAGATTCTTTATTTAAGCAACAAAGATGGCATTGTGAATCGGTACATGGCGGTTTTTGACAGCACCATCAGCCGTATAGACACGGCCATTCATTACGCCTACTTTGCCAAGAGCTCGTCGCTGACCGATGGGGCTTACAATATAGCAAGCCATGCCTATGATCCTGCCACGCAGACCGTGTCGGACATCCTTCTGAAGGACAAGGCTGAGCGCATCTATTTTCGGAAGTTGAATCCATTGTTCACCCCGTCCGTCACGGCCAGTCCTTACTACCAGAAGATGTTGCAGGAAGAGATCACGGCCGACAGCCTCAGGCAGCGGAAGGTGTCAGACGCCAATCAGGGTGTGGCCAAGGCACAGCATGGTTTCTTCCCGGTGTACGAGTCCAACTTGGACCCCTCCTCTACCTACAAGGAGGAAGTTGACACCGTCATCCCTACATCCAAGGAGCGAATGGAGATTCCGGTCGGCACTGGCTATCGAGTTCAATACTCCATCAACAAGGTCATCACGCAGGCAGACTTCTCCTTTTTGAACACCTCCTATCAGCAGTTTGCCGGAGGAACCTCGCCCATCTATCTCAACACAGGCTTCAATGCCCTTTTCATGTTGGGCATTCACGATTTGTTCGAAGACTACCGCATCTCGGCGGGCTTCCGATTCTCCTTCAATTTGCAGAACAACGAGTTCATGTTCAGCTTTGAAAATCTCGCCAAGCGTTTAGACCGGCAAATCGTCCTCTATCGCCAAGCCATCAGCGCAGATGCCAGCGACTATGCTTTGAAACAGACCTCCAACAGTCTGTTTTACATCCTGAAGTTCCCCTTTGACAAGAGCAACAGTCTCCGGCTGACCTTGAAAGGAAGATATGAGACGAATGTCATAGGATCGATGAGTGACAATTCCTTGCGGGAGCCCACCACGCACCATCTGTGGGCGGGGGCGAAGTTGGAGTATATCTTCGATTCTTCCAAGGAGCTATTCACAAACCTGTGGAAAGGCACAAAGCTTAAGATCTTCGCCGAATATGACCAGCGGGCGGAGCGACAGACTCAGAATCTGCTAGTCGTCGGCATCGATGCCCGGAGATCCTTCCAGCTATACAAAAACATGACTTTGGCTTTCCGGGCTGCCGCCTCCACCAACGTCGGTTCGGCCCGACTCGTATATTTTATGGGTGGAGTGGACAACTGGGTCAACGCCAAGTTCAACAGTGACATTTGGGTGGACCAGTCGAAAAACTATGTATATCAGACGCTCGCCACCAACATGCGGGGATTCCGACAGAACATTCGCAATGGTACCTCCTTTGTGTTGTTTTCTGGTGAATTACGGATTCCCTTCGTACAGCTGATTGCCGGCCACTATGTCGGCATGGAGCTTTTCAACTCCATGCAGCTGAACATTTTTGGAGACATCGGAACCGCATGGACCGGCCTGACGCCCTATTCGGAAGAGAACTGCCTTTACACTCGCTATATCACCAACGGCCCCATCTCGGTGATGATCAAACGACAAGTGGATCCTTTCGTGGGAGGGTTTGGTGTCGGTCTTCGCTTCTCACTTGTCGGCTATTTTCTGCGACTGGATTACGCATGGGGTGTTGAAGACTTCCGCATCACCAACAAAAAAGGCATGTTTCTTTTCTCTATTGGAACCGATTTTTAACCATTTCATTATTTATGGAAGCATTATACCAGATATTTGTGAAACATCCTATCGTCTGCACCGACAGTAGGAACATCACCCCTGGCTGTCTTTTTTTCTGTCTGAAGGGTGAACATTTCGATGGCAACGAGTTTGCCGAGCAGGCCTTGCAGCAAGGGGCGGCGTATGTAGTCACAGAGCGACCGGAGTTGCGAGGCAATGCCCAGTGTGTGGTTGTGGAGGATGTCTTAAAAACCTTACAGCAGTTGGCTGCATATCATCGGCAACAGTTGCATATACCTGTCATCGGCATCACCGGGACCAATGGGAAGACGACCACCAAAGAGTTGACCGCTGCGGTTTTGTCTGAAAAATACCGTACGGCGTGTACCCAGGGCAACTTCAACAATCACATTGGGGTCCCGTTGACCTTACTATCCATACGTCCGGACGATGAGATTGCCATTGTGGAGATGGGTGCCAATCATCCTGGCGAGATTGCTGACTTATGTCGAATTGCCAGACCCAGCGCCGGGCTTATCACCAACATTGGAAAGGCCCATCTTGAAGGCTTCGGCTCTGAAGAAGAGATCATCCGCACCAAGAAAGGGCTCTATCGTTCTGTCATGGAGGACCATGGGGTTTTGTTCGTGAATGTCAGTGATCAAATCCTGCGTCGAGATCTGGACTATGAGCAGGTCGTGTATTATGCGTCGGAAGCAGAGCAGCTGATCACCTCCAGGATGCCATGCCTGTCGTTCCGTCTTGGCGATCATACCGTCACCACCCATCTTACCGGCAGCTACAACATCTACAACTGTTTAGGGGCTGCTGCCGTTGGGCAGTATTTTGGCGTTTCGGAGGAACAGATTTGGCATGCGCTCAGTCATTATACTCCGTCCAACCATCGTTCCCAAATCAATGAGATCCGGGGAAACACCATCATCTCAGACTACTACAATGCCAACCCCACCAGCATGGAGGCTGCCGTTCGGAATCTTGCCCTGTTAGAGGCGCCCCGCAAGGTAGCCATCTTAGGTGACATGTTGGAGTTAGGCTCCATCAGCAGTGCAGAGCACCTGCATATCATCCAATTATGCAAAGATTTTCACCTGGAAGCCTATTATGTAGGAATGGCTTTTGCGGAACATCATCCTGAACATTCCTTTTTGTCGGTAGAAGAGTTGAATGCAGCATTGGAAAAGGAGCCGATTGAGCATGCGCTGATACTGGTCAAGGGTTCCAACGCCATGCACTTGAACCGATTGTCACTATTATAACGATGGAGAAGAAGGCATACAATGGTATTGGTGTCATGTCCGGGACCTCTTTAGATGGTCTCGACTTGGCATGGTGCGACTTTACGGAGAATACGAATGGCAGATGGAGCTATTCCATTCGGGAGGCGGTCACCATTCCCTATTCGGAGAGTTGGAAAGAGAAGTTACGTACGTCGATGGAGTTGTCGGCTTTTGAGTATGCCTTGTTGGATGTCCGGTTAGGGGAATATATCGGAGACTGTATCAACCGTTGGTTGCAGGGGCGCGAGCATCCGCAGTTCATCGCCTCTCATGGGCACACAGTCTTTCATCGTCCGGACCTGCACCTTACCACTCAGATTGGCCATGGTGCCTCTATTGCCGCGCGGACGGGAATCCTGACAATTTGTGACTTCCGCACCACCGATGTGGCCTTGGGTGGTCAGGGGGCTCCTCTCGTTCCGATCGGTGACGAGTTGCTATTTGGCGATTACGACGCCTGCCTCAACTTGGGAGGTTTTTCGAATATCTCTTTCCGAAAAGCTGGACAGCGCATATCGTTTGACGTAGCGCCTTGCAACATGGCTCTAAACTTAGTAGCCTCAACCGTTGGGATGGAGTATGACCAAGACGGGATGCTAGCCCGAAGGGGACAAATCATACCCTCCTTATTGGAGGAATTGAACCATTTGGACTATTACAGACAACAAGCGCCCAAGTCTTTGGGTAAGGAGTGGTTTGAAAGCACCTTTCTCCCGATATTGGGAAAGCACATTTCCAAAGACAGGCCTGAGGATCTATTGCGGACGTTGACCGAGCATCTTGCGATGATGATAGCCGGGGGTGTTCCGGATGAGGCTGCCACGATGCTGACAACCGGCGGCGGAGCGCTCAATTGCTACCTCATTGAACGTCTCCGGCAGCACACCAACGCCCAAGTCATTCTTCCGGATATTGAAGTCATCCAATACAAAGAAGCCTTGATTTTTGCTTTTTTAGGCCTACTAAGATTGTGTAACAGAAACAATTGTCTCAAAAGTGTCACGGGATCGGAACAGGACAATTGCGGGGGTGCCATCTATGCATAAAAAATTTTTACACATCTTTTTTTTTAAAGAATAAAATATTATTTTTGCGCTGTCGTTATATGAATAAGTATCACCTATAAAATACACCTGCTATGATAGCAAAAAAGACAGACAAAGGAAACCTGGAGAATAAGAGAACGCTCTTCATTCTCATTGGTTTGGTAGCGGTATTATGTCTGGTATATGCCGGCTTTGAATTGTTTGCAAGCGAGACCAAAGCTCCCGGTTTCGTTGCGCCGGAAGATGACTTCATCGAAGTCTCTGACGAAGATGTTATTGCTACAGACCAAACCCCTCCTCCCCCACCACCAGCAGCAGCTCCCCAACAGGAGGTCATCATCAACTTGGTTGACAACTCCAAAGATGTAGATATTGATTTCTCATTTGATGCGGAGTTTGATGAGTCAGAAGCCATTGAGGATTTACCTGATATGGAGGTTGAGCTCGTTGATCAACCAGAAGAAGAAGAAGCTCCTGTGCACTTTGCCGCCGAACAGCCTGAGTACCCTGGTGGTATGGAAGCCTTGAACTTGTTCTTGCGCAATGAGATTCAATATCCTCAATTGGCCCGTGACAACAACATTCAAGGTATCGTATTGGTCGAGTTCGTGGTTGAGAAAGACGGACGTGTGAGCAACGCCAAGGTTGTCAACTCGTTGTTCCCAGACTGCGACAAAGAGGCTGTACGTGGTATTATGGCCATGCCTAAGTGGAAACCGGCCAAAAACAATGGACGCGCAGTCCGTTGCTACTTCAAGGTTCCGGTACGTTTCTCCATGTAAGAAGCCTGCCAATGAAAGACAAAGGATGACTGAAAAGTCATCCTTTTTTTTTACCATTTATTTTTCATAAAAGCGGCCACCCGGGCAAAGAAATCCGCTTGTTCGGCTTTTGTGGTCAGTCCCTTGGCGGGCATCAGAGCGTGCCAGCATGCTGGAGGATAGGAGGCCAGTTTTCTCCAATTATCGGTACCATCCTGCGACTTTGAAGCATATGAAGTATCTGCTTCAAAGAGATAGGCTTCCATTTCAAAAGGGTTAGCCAGATAGGCAAACATATGACCATATCGGAGAGGTCTGTTTCTCAAGTAATAGTAGGCATATCTAACATAATAGCAGAGCCATGAGTTGTGCAGCGAGACGGCTTGGCGCTGATGAATCATCTCATGGCTGCAGAGTTGTCGATATTGCTTGGAGGTAGCATTTCGGCTCCACTCTTCATACTGAGGTTTCCGCATGAGAACAAGTCCAAAAAAGGTGATCGCGTCATAACCTTTGGGTGGCAAGAGGCGACTTTCTCTCACCTCCATATCCTTACATGATTTCGGTCTGCGGAACATCTCGGTGAGGGGCATTAATCGTGCCTATTCAGCAACAGGGCCAATCGGTCCAGGTCATCGGGGTAGGTCACTTTGAAGTTGCGAGGATCGCCCGGCACGATAAAGACAGGCACATTGGGCATAAAGCGAAGTATGATGCCACATTCGTCGGTAGTTTGGATTGGCCCGGCGGCAGTGGCACGCCGGTAGGCTTCCTGGAGGATCTGGAAGCGAAAGGCCTGGGGTGTCTGGCTGGCCATCAGCATACGGCGATCCGGCACATGCTGAATATGGTTTCCTGAGGGATCTGTTTGGAGCACGGTGTCGGTCATGGGCACTGCCACGTTGACAGCCTCATGAGACTGCAGGGCTTCCGTCACCTCGGTAACAATCTTAGCCGAAAGAAGCGGGCGGGCGGCGTCATGCAGGATGACATTGCAGGGATTAGATGCTTGGAGGGCACTGATGGCGGCCATGGCGGACTCATAGCGCTCGCGTCCTCCGGGAAGAATATGGGACACCTTGCGCCACGCGTTACGGGAACAAGCCAACTGGGCTGTTTCCAGATAGTCGGGATGGCACACCAGCAGGATTTCGTCGATGGCAGGATGCTTCTCGAAGGTCTCTAGGGAATATTCGAAGACCATCCTGTCGTTAACGGTCAGGAACTGTTTGGGGACGGCGTGACCGAAACGGGCTCCCGATCCAGCGGCCAGTATCACCGCCACATTATGGGGTGATGGGGATTGATTATCTCTCTGTTGGAAGTCTTGCACAGTAACTCCTTTCTCTAATGAAGGTGCAAAATTACAATAAAAAAATGTATTTTTGCAGACAATTTCACGGTATGGCAAAAAACGATTCGAACACTCAGATAGCTATCAAGAACAGGAAGGCGGAATACCAATATTTCCTGACCACCTCGTTCACAGCAGGCATTGTGTTGACAGGAACGGAGATCAAGTCCATCCGTGCGGGACGGGCTAACATCACCGACGCCTACTGTTCCTTCACCAACAACGAGTTATGGGTTCACAACATGCATGTGAGCGAATATTCGCACGGCAGTTACAACAACCATCAGCCCAAGCGTGACCGGAAGTTGTTGTTAACCAAAAAAGAGTTGCGCAAGCTGATGAGCAAGTTGAATGAACGGGGCTTCACGATTATTCCTACCTTATTATGGATCAACGAAAAAGGGTATGCCAAGTTAGACATCTCCCTAGCCAGAGGCAAGAAGTTGTACGACAAGCGTGAGAGCATCAAAGAGAAGGATGAACGACGCAGAAAACAGCATGAAGATGAGTGATATGAACGAAGAATTGGACCAAATGATTCCGTTACCTGAGACATTCCACGATCAGGACCGGTTGTATTACAGCATTGGGGAGACAGCCCAGATCTTTCAGGTGCCGGTATCCACCATCCGTTTTTGGTCGAACGAGTTCAGTCACTATTTGAAGCCGCGTACCAACAAGAAGGGGAACCGTTTTTTTTCAAAAAACGACATCTCGATTTTGCGCACCATCTATTATCTCACAAGGGTCAAGGGTCATTCTTTACAGAAGGCCAAGGAGGCGATGCGAGATAATCTGATCGGGGAGGCAGACAATGCGACCATTGTAGCCTCCTTATTGGAAATCAAGGGGGTACTATTGCGTTTTTTAAAGATTTTGGACGAAAAATGATGGGCGTTGCTGCAGAAATCCCATCAGTTTCTGCATTGCGCGGCCTCGATGGCTGATGGCATTTTTCCTTTCGGCGCTCATTTCCGCAAAAGACTGGTCGAAGCCATCGGGCAGGAAGATAGGATCGTAGCCAAACCCGTCGGTTCCTCTCGGTTCCGTTAAGATGAGGCCGTCCACCCTACCCTCAAAGAGGTATTCCTGGCCATTGAGAATCAGTGCGATGACAGTTTTGAAACAAGCTTTCCGGTTTTGCAGGCCTTGCATTTCGCGGAGCACCTTTTGGACATTATCCGAATAGGAGCAGCCTTCGCCGGCGTAACGGGCGGAGAAGACACCGGGTTGTCCGTTCAGGGCTTCTATCTCGAGGCCCGTATCATCGGCAAAGCAGTCGGTATGAAAATGGTCAAACACGTAGTGGGCTTTTTGGAGGGCATTGCCTTGGAGGGTGTCGGCTGTTTCCGGGATATCCTCGAGGCAGTTAATGTCGGGCAGGGCAAGCACATCCCATGAGGAGCCCAGGATGGCAGCGGCTTCAGACTTTTTGTGCAAGTTATGGGTTGCGAAAACTATCTTCATATCATAAAACAGAAAAAGATGACATAGATAAGTATGTCATCTGTTCCAATATTCACCATTGATAAAAAAGGAAAGCTCTATTATTGAGCGGCGCCGCTTACTTCAACGGCTTGTTTTCCTCTATAGTAGCCGCATTCCGGGCATACGCGATGGGTTAAAATCGGCGCACCGCAGTGGCTGCAGGTCGTCATTTGGGGAGCCGTGATGAAATCATGAGCTCTTCTCTTATCTCTTCTCATTGCTGAGTGTCTTCTTTTTGGATTAGGCATAATTTTTAATTTTTATAGTTTTTAATCTAATTTCAAGTTTTTCAATGCATCCCAACGGGGATCTGTCTCCTGTTCTTGTGGAGCGGAAGACGATTGGTTCAAGTAGGCCATGACATCCGGGTCGCAGGTGGGATTGCCGTCGGCGTCGTCTTCATGCACAATCCTGTGAGGCAGAGCCAACAGGATAGTCTCATAGACATAATGGAAGAGGTCGATCTCATAGGCATTTTCCTCCATCACCCACATATCGTCATCGTCTTGATTTTCGCCTTCCTCCACCTCGGGAACCAACTTCACGACCAGATGGGAATTGAAATCCATGGGCAAGTTGACTGGGAGGAGGCAGCGGTCGCACGTGAGCACGAGATTGCCTTCAAAATGGAAGGAGAGGGTCACCAATTTCTCATATCTGACCATCTCAATCCGCAAATTCAACATACCATCCTGAATCTCATCCAGTTCGGCCAATTCAAAGAACTCTTTATTGCAACATACTGAAAAGCAATACGTTCCATCCTCAACACCGGCCAGACGGAGTTTAAATTCCTCTCTTATCTGCTTCTCATTCATTGCCTTATTTTTAGGGGTGCAAATATAAGATTTTTTCTAATCCAAATCACATCTATAAAAATAATAGTTTTCAACCATGAAAACAGGCAGGGCGGCATGCGTTTTTTTTTGGACAGAAAGTACATTTTTGTATTTTTGCGGTTTTTATGGACACGAGCAAACTTAAGAAATACATCAAGCGGATGTTGGAGCCTCAATTCATCCGTTTCTTGTTCACGGCGGCCTTGAACACGGCGGTAGGCTGGTGTATTTTCGCCACCTTGCGGTATTTGTTCGGTTTGATCAACGGCATTGACGCCTTGTTCTGGGCCAACTTCTTCGGGACGATTATCAGTGTGCTCTTCAACTTCCGGACTTATGGGGCACTTGTTTTCCGGAACAAGGATTTCCGGTTGATTTTCAGGTTTGTGCTCGTCTATTCTGTGACTTTCTTCTGCAACTATTTCCTCATCAGGTTGTTCAAGGACCGTTGGGACATCAACAACTATGTGGCGGCGGCCATTGTGGCAGTCCCCATCGGTTTCCTGAACTATTTCCTCAACAAATTCTTCACCTATGTAAAGGAGAGGAAGGTATGGCATTACATCTTTTTGGCCTCGTTGCTATTGGTGGAGGTCATCATCTTCATTCTCTTGAAGGTTTATCAGGGCTGATTCCGGCATGAGGGTTAGGACAGATAGACGTCGATGAGTCCTTCGGGGGTTTCGATATACAGGGTTTTGTTTTCTCTATCCACCTTCGTGACAAACTGTTGTGAAGCTGGTATCAGGATTTCGCGTCCGTCGTTCTCGATTTGCATGACAGGGTTGTTGGCGAGTTCCAGGAAGCCGGTGCAGGCGCCGATGTTTCCTCTATCCTTATCGACGACCTGGAAGCCGATCACCTCATGGAAATAGAAGCGGTTGCCATCCAGGGGAGGCAATTCGGACAAGGGCAGATAGAGGTCGGTTTGGACAAGGTCGTTGGCTTCTTCCGCGGTGATGTCTGCAAAATGGATGATGAATTGGTTGCGGCCTCGGTATTGGATTTTATCAATCTGATAAGGGATCATCTCGCCGTCGAGGTCGAGGAATACGGCGGGGAGGGATTGGTACCGTTCCGGGCTATCGGTATCAAAAAAGGCACACAGACCTCCTTTTAATCCGAAAGGTTTGGTCAGTGTGCCTAGATAGAAGTAGTCCTTGTTCATTATGCTTCGGGGGCTTCTTCAACGGCAGGAGCCTCTTCAGCGGCAGGAGCTTCCTCCACAGCGGCTTCAGCAGCGGCGGCGGCAGCTTCTTCCTCAGCCTTCTTAGCAGCTTCAGCAGCGATTTCAGCGTTGCGAGCGGCGATCTTGGCAGACATAGCTTCCTTCACTTTCGTTTCGGCGGCCAGTCTCTCTTTTCTGAGGTTGCGGGCGGCTTCGGCATCCTGACGGACGACGTTGTTCAGCTTGCTGGCTTTCTCTTCTTTCCACTGGTTGAATTTGGATTCAGCCTGGGCTTCGGAGATTGCGCCTTTAGCGATACCGCCTCTGAGGTGCTTCATCAAATAGACACCTTCTCTTTTAAGAATCGCACGGGCAGTGTCTGAAGGGGTAGCACCGTTCTCCAGCCAATACAAAGCGCGATCAAAGTTGATGTTGAGGGTTGCAGGATTGGTCAGCGGGTTATAGGTGCCCAGATCTTCAATAAAACGTCCGTCACGTGGTGCACGACCATCCGCAATTACAAGGTGATAAAAAGGTTGGTTCTTTTTACCTCTTCTCTGTAATCTGATTCTTGTTGCCATAATTTATTGATATTAGTGTTAAAAATTTTGGACGGCAAAAATACAAAAATATCTGACATCTGCAACCTCTTCATTTTTCTATTTTCTAAATCTTACCGTATTCTATATCAATACATTGCGTTTTTTGAATGGGTGATGGGCACTTGGAGAGGGCAAACAAAATGGGAACCACAAAGGCACAAAGGGGGAAACCACAAAGGCACAAAGGGCACAAAGAAAAAACTAAGAAACGAAGAAGTTAAGAAGCTAAGGGAGGGAATAGTTCAAGGTCAAAGTTAAAGGCTCAAAGAGCGGCGCGAAGATTAACGCATCAGCTTATTGATGGTTTTGGTGTTTGAGATTCCGGTTGATTTTGCGGAAGTCGCCCAGCGCTTTCCAGCCGATTTTAACGATTCTCTTCATATTGATAGAGTTGACCCCGCCTTGGCGTGGTTTGAAAGTAATCTTGGGCCAGTCGATCCTGTAGTGCCATTTGACGGCGATAGCTGAGATAGCCACATTGCAGAGGAAGTAGTCCTCGGGAATCATATTTAGGATAGGCTTCAGCTTTTCGACGGTCATCAAGCGGAAGGGGGTGTTGGCATCCACCACCCATTCGTGGAACATCAGCCATACGATGAAGCGGAGTGTTTTGGTGACGAAGACCCGGCTAGCACCATCTTGGCGTCCCATCCGGTGTCCGATCTGGAAATCAAACTGGTCTCTTTTTTCATACATCTGCCAGAACTCATCCGGATTGGTTTGTCCATCACTATCCGTTTGGAAGATATAGTCTGCGCCTTCTTGGATGGCATATCGATACAAATAGAGCACGGTGGCGCCGTGACCGCTGTTAGGCTTGTCGATGGGGATCAGCAGGCCGTACTGGGCCTTCAGCTGACTGAGTATTTCGGAGGTATTATCTTTGCTGCCGTCGTTGGCGATGACGAGGCGGGCCTGTTCGCCCCTTCTCTCCAATTCCTCTATCACGGGATACCATTGTTGGACGGTAGCCTTTATATTTTCCGCCTCATTATAGGCAGGCATTACGAAATAGAACTTACTCATGAGTTTTAGTCGGTTTAAAGGTGACATATTTGTTCAAGACAAACTGAAAGAAAACCACCAGCACGATGGAGAGGATTTTGGAGACGATTTTGTGCATGTGGAACTGGTCAATGCAGAGATAGAGTATCAGATTGCTCAGGAGCAGTCCGCAGAGGCCGACCACAAGAAAGATGGAGAATCGTTGTGGGGTTTTATCCTTTATCTTGAAATTGAAATTCCGGTTTAGAAGAAAGCTGGTGGTAATGCCAGCCAGCACGCTGATGCAGTTGGCGACCAGATATTGGATGCCGGCCACCTGGACCAGCAACGTATAGATGCCGAAGTCCAGTCCTGCGGAGATGGAGCCGAAGATGCCATAAAGGATCAGATTTCTGAATTTCTGATAGAGTCTTTTCAGCATAGGGTGTCAATCTATATTAAGTTCCAGGACTTTCTCCACGATGGGGGCCATATCATAATATTTGTATTCGGCTAGGCGGCCACCGAAGATCACATTGGGTTGCTTATCGGCCAGGGCACGGTATTGGTCGGCCAAGGTGTTATTCAGAGAGTCATTAACCGGATAATAGGGTTCCATGCCCTCTTTCCATTCTGTGGAGTATTCCCTGGAGATGACGGTTTGGGGGACATCATAGACCTCTTGGCCGAACATCTCAAAGTGTTTATGCTCGATGACGCGGGTATAGGGGACCTCAGCGTGTGTATAGTTAACAACTGCATTGCCCTGATAATTGGGGACATTCAGTATTTCATGTTCGAATCGAACCGTTCTATAGTTCAGTTTGCCATAGACATAGTCGAAATACTCGTCAATTTTGCCTGTAAAGACAATCTTGTCGGCGATTTTTTCCCAGTACGCCCTATTCTCGAAGAAATCCGTGGAAATTTTAGTCTCCACGCCTTCAAGGAGGCCATCGATAAGTTTATTATAGCCTCCTATCGGGATGCCTTGGTATTTGTCGTTGAAATAGTTGTTATCGAAGACAAAGCGTACAGGCAGTCGTTTGATGATGAAAGCGGGCAGTTCCGTGCATTTTCTACCCCATTGTTTTTCGGTATAGCCTTTTATCAATTTTTCATAGACATCCTTGCCTATGAGCAGGAGGGCTTGTTCTTCGAGGTTGCGCGGTTCTGTAGCACCAGCCTTCTTCATAGCACTTAATGCCTCTGCCCGTTGTGTTTCAATCATCTTTTGGGCCTCTTCCGGTGTCGTGACTCCCCACATCTGGTAGAAGGTATTCATGTTAAAAGGCAGATTGTACAGTTTACCCTGATAATTGGCAACGGGAGAGTTGGTATAACGGTTAAAGGGAACAATTGCATTGACAAAGTCCCACACCTTTTTGTTGGATGTATGAAAAATATGGGCTCCGTACTGGTGCACATGGATACCTGCCTGAAGATTGCAATAGACGTTGCCACCCAGATGAGGGCGCTTGTCGATCACGAGGCATCTTTTGCCCATACGGTGTGCGCGGTAGGCAAAGACCGAGCCGAAGAGGCCGGAGCCAACGATCAGATAATCATATTTAAAATCCGTCATATCAAGATGTGGCATGGCGTTAGTCCATGCACACTGTTTTTTCACGGCAAAAATAATAATTTTTTCATTCCACATAGACTATAAGTAGTCCCGGCATATTTGAAATTTATGTACATTTGCGCCTCAAACATCCAAAACATATAAGGTTATGACATTCAACATTATCACATTGGGTTGTTCGAAGAATGTGGTGGATTCCGAGGTGATAGCTTCGCAGTTGCAGAAGCAGGGTCATCGTGTTGTCTATGAGAGTCCTGAGAAGACGGATGTGGTCATCATCAACACTTGTGGTTTCATCGGCGATGCCCGGGAAGAGTCGGTCAACGAAGTCTTGACCCAGGTGGAGCGCAAGAAACGCCGTCAGGTCAAAAAGATCTTCGTCGTGGGTTGTCTGGTAAAGCGATTCAAGCCAGAGTTGCTGGATTCGGTTCCCGAGGTGGACGGTTATTACAACTTTGACGAGTTGGCGGAGATGTTGCACTCTGAGGATTTCCAGTTGTTGGGCAGCACAGACCGTTTGCTCTCCACGCCGCGCCACTATGCTTATCTGAAGATTTCCGAAGGTTGTGACCATCAGTGTTCCTACTGTTCCATTCCGCTCATTCGGGGCAAGCAGGAGTCCAAGCCCATTCCCATGCTGGTTGAGGAGGCACAGAAGTTGGCCGACCAAGGGGTGAAGGAGATCATGCTGATTGCCCAGGACCTGACCTATTATGGGGTTGATCTTACGGGCAAGCAGGAGTTGGCAGCGTTGATGGAGGCCTTGGCCCAGGTCAAGGGCATTGAGTGGATCCGGTTGCACTACACCTACCCGTTCAACTTCCCTCTGGAGATTTTGGATGTGATGAACAAACATCCGCAGTTCTGCCGTTACTTGGACATACCGGTACAGCATATCAGCGATGACATTTTGAAGAGCATGCGACGTGGGGGCAGTTCCCGTTACATATACCAGCTCATGGAGACTATCCGGGAAAAGGTTCCCGGCGTTGCGTTACGTACCACTTTGATCACGGGTTACCCCACCGAGACTCGCGAGCAGCATCAGGAGTTGTTGGATTTCATCCGACAGAATCGTTTTGAGCGGTTGGGGGCCTTCACCTATTCGCAGGAGGAGCACACACCGGCATACGAGTTAGGGGATCCTATCAAGAAGTCGGTCAAGACCAAGCGTTACAACGACATTATGAGGTTGCAGGAGGAGATCTCCCTATCTTTCAACGAAGCAAAGGTGGGACAGACGCTGAAAGTCATCGTAGATGCGGAGGAGGAAGATTACTATGTTGGTCGCACCGAGTTCGACTCTCCGGATGTGGACAATCTGGTATTCATCTCCAAGGAGCGTCCGCTGTCCATTGGGGAGTTTTACCAGGTGAAAATCACCGAGGCTGCTCCGTACGATCTTTTTGGCACTATTGAAGCATGAAAGGAAGAGAGAACAAACCGCATATCGGCATTTTCGGCCGGCGCAACAATGGTAAGAGTTCCTTGATCAATGCCATTGTAGGACAGGAGATAGCCATTGTGGACTCGCTGGCGGGCACCACCACGGATCCTGTCAAGAAGTCCATAGAGATTTTCGGCATCGGGCCTGTGGTACTCATTGACACGGCGGGCATTGACGATGTCGGGACCGTCGGGCAGAAGCGCATCCAGAAGAGTTTGGAGGTCTTGAAGCAGATTGACCTGGCGTTATTAGTCATCAGCAACCGCGACTATGGCGAGCCAGAGGAGAACCTCGTGAGACAGTTTCAAGAGTATGCCATCCCCTATTTGGTTGTCAACAACAAGTGCGACATCGCCGCCACCCCTGTTCAGGCGTTGCCCTTTCCCGTATGGGATGTGAGTGCCAAGACGCACGAGGGCATCGACCGTCTGATCGCGGGCATGGTGGAGGCCATGCCGCCGTCGGCTTACATCTCGCATTCGTTGTTGGGAGATCTTATTGGAGAGGGTGACACGGTTGTGTTGGTCACGCCCATCGACACCGAAGCCCCGGAGGGGCGGCTCATCCTGCCGCAGGTGCAGATGATCCGGGACGTTCTGGACCACGATGCCATCTCGGTAGTGTTGAAAGAGGACCTCCTGGAGCGTTATCTTGCCACTCACGAAGCTCCGAAGTTAGTCATCACCGACAGCCAGATGTTCAGCCGGGTGGCGCCGCTCGTGCCGGAGGAGATACCGTTGACAGGGTTCAGCATCGTGCTGGCACACCACAAGGGCGACTTTGCGCACTACTTGGTGGGCACCCCGCACCTGGACCATTTGAAGGAGGGCGACCATGTGCTCATGTTGGAGTCGTGCACGCACCGCACCTCTTGCGACGACATCGGGCGGCACAAGTTACCGTCTTGGATCCAGCGGCACACAGGAAAGCAGTTACATTTTGACTTTGTGGCTGGGCTAGATGAGATTCCCGACATTGGCCAATATGCTATGGTCATCCAATGCGGTGGATGCATGATCACGCACCGGCAGCTCCTCAACCGGCTGAAGCCAGCGGTAGAGAGGGGAATACCGGTTAGCAACTATGGCATGGTCATCGCCTACCTCAACGGCATCTTTGAGCGAGCCGTCAAACCATTTGTCCAATAGCCCACCCTCTCGGCTAATAGCTACCTTAAAACAATCCCAGTTCGATTTTGGCAGCATCCGACATCATCGACATCTCCCAGGGAGGGTCGAAGGTGACATCCACCACCACTTTGTTGACTCCTTGAAGCATCTGCACGCGGGTCTGGACCTCCATGGGGAGAGACTCTGCCACGGGACAGTTCGGGGCGGTCAGCGTCATCAGGATATAGACATCGTTTTGGGCATTCACTTCCAACTTATAGATAAATCCAAGTTCCCAGATATTCACCGGGATTTCAGGATCATAGATATCTTGCAGCACTTGGATAACTTTTTCTCTCTCCATAATCTATTGTAATGCTTTCTCTTTTAAGGACATAAAGCCATCTCCAAGGGTCTCTGACGCATCGAGCACAGAGATGAAGGCTTTAGGATCTATTTCGTGTACAAAATGTATCAATATAGGTAGCTGTTTGGGGGAGATAGAGGTGAAGATCACCTTTTTCTCGTCATGGTTATACATACCTTCTCCGTTTAAGTAAGTGCCACCGCGGTCAAGTTCGTCGAAGATATGCTGGCGGATCTCCTCATACTGGTCAGAGATGATGAGTACGGCCTTGTTGGAGGAGAAGCCGGCGATGACCTTATCCATCACCAAGCCGGTCACATAGATGACGAGCCACGAGTAGAGAGGGATGGTCCAGTCCTTGAAGACGGCAAGGGCGGCGAGCACAATGGTGGAATCCACGATGATGAGCAGCGTTCCCAGGGGGATGTGCTTCACATATTTGCCGATGATCATGGCGATGATGTCAGTGCCGCCGGAGGTGGCTCGGGTTTTGAATATGAGGCCGAGACCGAGGCCGATGAGGACACCACCGAAGAGGGCCAGGATAAAGGTTGCGGAAGGATCTGCAACCATAGGATCGCTAGCTGAAGCGATGAGCGGTGCATAGCCATAAATCTTCTCCCACATAGAGATGAAGGCGGGCAGGGTGATGACGCCCACCAAGGTCTTGACACCGAACTTGGGACCTAGCCAGAGGGTGCCGATCAGCAGCAGAGGCAGGTCAAGGCAGATACCCGACAGACCAATGGGGAAATTAAAGACGTGGTGCAGGATGATAGCGATACCATACACACCTCCCGGGGCCAGTTTCAGGGGTGAGATAAATACGACAAAGCCCACAGACATAATGAAGGTACCCAACACTATGAGCAGGTAGGTCTTGAATGTCTCTTTCCAATTAATCTGTTTCAAATTCAATTTCTGTTGCATATCATTATTAACTCACAGTTCGGTTCAACATGGTAGAGATAGTTTTACGAGTCTGGAGCAGTTCGCACATATAACCTACCAGCAATTTCGTGTCCTCTTCCTGGATGTCGGACTGTTGCAGCTGTTTCTCGATATAGCTGATGGTATCCTCCACCACTCTCAGTTTCAGGTTCAGCAGCACGTTCTGGACTTCTTGCTGGAGCACCAGCACGTTGTCGTGCATGGATGAGATCAGGACCTCGAACTTTTCTTTCCAATTAGG
>JAFYEU010000076.1 GCA_017544105.1 Bacteroidales bacterium | reverse complement strand
GCGGAACTAGTTGGGCTGGCCGAGGAAAACGTGATGTCAACATCAACGATAAAAAATAGAAATGTATATAGAAAGACTGGGATAAGCATAACGACAAAAGGGACAACGGTGCGCTACGGCATGTGAATATTCTGCCGATATTTGCAATCTCCAATCTGTACGACGATACTGAAAACACAGCTATGTATGCCGAAAAGACACATCTTAATAATAAAAATGAGGGTGGCTAAAAAGTAGTCATTCTCTTTCTTTTACATTCCAATACTCATGGAAGAAGCGGAATCCAATGCAACCGGAGAATTTGTGTCAACGATCAGTGCACCAGTTGCTTATTATAAAAAAGGAAGGCCGATGCCTTCCTTTTTTGTGGAGCATAGGAGACTCGAACTCCCTACCTCTTCGTTGCGAACGAAACGCTCTACCTGATGAGCTAATGCCCCATTGTCTGGCCTCGCCAGAAACAGGCCGCAAAAGTACACTTTTTTCCATAGCGGCAAAATCCATTCCCTCTTTTTTTATTCTTGAAGATAAATTGTATCTTTGCCGTCGCTAAATTTCCGTTTGGCCTAAACGAGTTGCGACTATGATTCATGTCCAGACATCCATACATGACCGTTTCTCCGTGGAGTTCAAGATCTACTTCTCGGGCAAGGAGCGGGAGCACCATCAGTTCAAGATGAACTCCTGGCTTTTTGTGCCCAACAGCTTGAACATCAATGCCTCCACCTATTCCAAGGATCAGTTCTACCGGGATGTGAAGTCCAATATCCGGCTGAAGACGCCCCGTTTTACCCTGCAGCAGATGGTCAGTGCAGACTCCCAGCCCCTGCAGTATCTCTCCCGTGCCGCCCAACAGGCCACGCAGGAGCCTTCCGAGGAGCAATTGCAAAACCTGGAGTTCCATGTCAAGATGTATGTGGCTATCTATAAGAGCGCTTTGCGCGATGAGACGAAGGCGTTGCAGACGCCCCGTTCCCTTACGGATGTCACCGCCTGGATGAGCCACCTGGACGCCATGCGCGGTGTCGCGGCGCAGTACCGCACCCTCATGTCCCGGCATCAGCATTCGCTCCCGGCGGCCAAGCCCGTCTTCCAGTACGGCGATGAGTACATGAGCCATCTCTCGGAGGTCTATGCTATCCGTCTGCTCCGTTATTGTCAGTCGAGAGAGGACGGGATGGATGCGGAGGTCGTGCGGTCTCTCACCGACCTGATTGCGGCCGAACATCAGTACAAGATAGGCAAGGGCTACCACCATTTCTCCGCTGACAATATGGCGGAGAGCCGGGATATGTTCCAGTACCAGAATACGTTGAAGAAGTATATCGAGAGCGCGCTCTATCTGAAGTCGGACTCGCATCCCGACGGCGCCGCCGCGCAGCAGTTGTCCTTCGGCGTGGCTGCCGGCATTGCCATGCTCATCTCCATGCTGATAGCCCTGCCGTTCCAAAAATATCTCGGCGAGTACCCCATCTTGATCTTCATCATCCTGGTTGTCGCCTATATGTTCAAGGACCGTATCAAGGAATACGCCCGTGCCCGCTTTGCCCACCGCCTGAAGTCACGTTTTTTCGATCTGAAGAGCAATATCTTTTTCCGTGGGCGTGAGGTGGCGCATATCAAGGAGGGCGTGGACTTTATCACGGATGAGAAGACGCCGGCGGAGGTCCTGAAGGCCCGTGGACGTTCCGATTTGGAGAACCGTATCCCCTTGGAACAGATCATCCTTTACCGCAAGCAGCTGGATACGGATGATGACACCTTCAGCGAGCGTTACGAGTATCGTTACGACGGGATCAATGATATCACCCGCATCCATCTCCAGTATTTCACCTTGAAAATGGATGATCCGGAGACGAAGGTGGGGGTGCTGGATGAGGATGGTAAGATCAACTCGGGTGTGATCTCCCGTATCTATAACCTATACATCGTGTTGCAGTGCGTGGTGGCTGACACCTGTGAGTACCATTGTTTCAAGTTGATGATGTCGCGGGACGGCATTCAGGAGTTCGTGGAGGTTTGACAGATGATTATGGAAGACGTTTTTGGCAGAATATTTCGGATCAGCGACTGGGGTGACACCCACGGGCCCGCCATGGAGGGTAGGGTGGAGGGGTGTCCGGCCGGCATCTTCATGGACAGGGATTTCGTGCAGTCGGAGCTGGCCCGTCGTGCCCCGGACAGCAGCGCCCTCTCCACGCGGCGTGGCGAGACTGACCAGGTGGAGTTCCTTGCGGGCCTGGATGAGCAGGGCTTTACCACGGGCGCAGACATCCTCTTCCGCATCGCAAACCGCGATGGGAAGGTCTCCGCCCAGCGGGATGTCATCCGTCCTTCCCACGCCTCTTACACCTACTTCAAGAAATACGGCTATACGGACAACGAGCTGTGTGGGCGGGCTTCGGCGCGCCAGACGGTGTGCCGCGTGGTGGCGGGCGCCATCGCCAAGCTGGTGTTGCACCGGTATGGCGTGGAGGTGACCTCCGAGGTCGTCAGCATGGCCGCGCCGGCACGCGAGGGCGACACCATGGGCGCCGTGGTGCGCGGCCATATCCGGCACGTGCCCGCCGGACTGGGAGAGCCCGTCTATGACAAGTTCTCCGCCCGCCTCGCCTACGCCATGCTCTCCATCAACGCCGCCAAAGGCTTCGAGATAGGGGTCGGCTATGAGGCCGCCCGGATGTGCGGGAGCCAGTACAACGATGTGCAGAACCCCGACTACACGTTCCGCACCAACCACGACGGAGGGGTGCAGGCCGGCATCACCAACGGCGAGGAGGTGACCTTTACCGTGGCCTTCAAGCCCATCCCGACGGTCCGCTTTGCGCAGGAGACCATCACCTACGAAGGAAAACCGGCTGTCTATGAGGGGTCCGACCGCAATGACCGCTGCGTGGCGCCGCGCGTGCTGCCCGTCGTGGAGGCCATGGCCGCCATCACGACACTGGATTTTATCCTCCTTGCCGATTCTCAAAAAAAATGCTAATTTTGCACCCGTTAATATAGTATTGAATACAAACACGCTTGGATATGAAAAGATATTTTTGCTTATTGGGGATGCTTCTTCTGAGTATGGTCGCCTTGAATGCCCAGAATGCCTTGCCGCGTACCTACGAATATGACGAAGCCGGCAACCGGATCGTGCGCAAGACGGTAGAACTGCGCAATGAGGTGGCGCAAAGCCCTGTCGCCACTCCCGCTGCCAGCACCACGGAGGCATCAGCCGCTTATTATGAGGAGTCTTTGGGCGACAAGCTGACCGTGCGCATCTATCCCAACCCGACCAAAGGGGAGGTCTGTCTGCGCTTTAATCACGATGTGAAAAAGGGCTACTATCAGATCTTGAACATGTCGGGCCAGACGGTGAAGCAGGGCTCTTTTGAATCCGCTGCAACCTTGCTGGATCTCTCCGCATTCCCCACGGGCACCTATATGCTCTACCTCTCCGCCGATGGTCTGCGTGACACGTGGAAGGTGGTGAAAGAGTAGGATAGTGAAGGTGCCATGCCTCCTATGATGGACGCCATTCGCTTCTTCTCCCCCGACAACTACGTGCAGGCGCCGGGGAGCACGCAGGGCTATGTCTAAAGGGCTATGACGCTCATTTCATTATTTTTTATACATTTGCACCCGTAAAAGCGACTTCACTAACACTATGGAACTCATCGCAACAGAACAGGACCTCGGGAGGGTGGCGCGTGCCATCATGGAACACTACCCGCAAGAACGTGTCTTCGGCTTCCATGGCGAGATGGGCGCCGGCAAGACCACGCTCATCAAGGCATGGTGCCAGCAACTCGGCGTGCAGGACAACACCTCTTCCCCTACCTTCGCCATCGTCAACGAGTATTGGACCGACCATGGCGAGCCCGTCTATCATTTCGACTTCTATCGTATTGACGAGCCCCGCGAGGCTACCAACATCGGCTTTGAGGAATACCTCGCCAGCGGTTGCTATTGCTTCATCGAGTGGACCGAGAAGGTGGAGAGCATCCTCCAGGGCGACTATGTGCCCGTGACCATCCAACGCACCGATGACGGCACCATGCGCCGGTTCATCTTCTAAACGCCCCTGTCATGAAAGACTTAGTCCTGATCACCGAAACCCCGACCCCCGATGTGGCGGAATACCCCCTCAAGGTGGAGCATCCCATGCCCAAGACAACGTTGGCCTTGGTGAAGGACGACGATCCCCAAGCTTCCTATAGCATCCTGCCCCCGGAGTCGGTGCAGACACTGGTGGAAAACCATGTCATCGTCTATATGCAGCATGGCTTCGGCACTCACGCCCACTTCACTGACGAGGAATATGCCGAGGCTGGTGCCGTTTTTGAAGATGACTTCACCGTGTTGGCCTCCCTGGCCAAGGTGCTCGTCAAACAAACGGACTTCACCGAGGAGGAACTGGAGAAGATAAAGCCTGAACAGATCCTCTTCTCGTCCCAGAATCTATCCACACTCTCGGAAAAATCCCTTCAGCTGCTGCTCGAGAAAAAGGCCGCCGCTTTTGCCTGGGATCTGCTCCATGACGATCAGCAGGAGTATGTGGTGGACAAGATTTTCTTTGAGCAGATCTCTAACTTCGGCATAACCTTGGCGCTCTCTAACCTGCTGCTGCCCTTGTTGCTGGATCTGCTTGTCCATCCCAAGATCCGCTATGCCCTCCAGAAAAACCCGCAGCTGATGCAGTGTGTCTATTGCTATGACGGGACTGTCTGCCATCAGCCGCTCGCCGACCGCTTCCAGCTCCCATGGAAGGATATCATCACCCTCTGCTGGGACTTGAATTAGAAATTTTTCACTCCGACTGACATTTTGTCATATTTTTCCTTTTGGCAACATCCTTGCAATAAGGTAGGATGTTTTTTTGTTTTTATAAATCAATGAAAGGAATATGATATGAACCCAAATAACTTAACAATCAAAACCCAAGAAGTGATTTCCAACGCGCAGATGATTGCGATGCGGAATCAGAACCAGCAGATAGACAATCTGCATATTTTGAAATCGATGTTGGAGATGGACGACAATGTGGTGCCGTTCCTGATGCGCAAGCAGGAGTGCGACCCGAAGGTCGTGGCGGCAGTCGTTGACAAAGAGATGTCCCGCCTGCCCAAAGTGTCCGGTGGCGAGTTCTACCTCGGCGGTGGCGCGCAGCAGGCGTTGCAGAAGGCCATCCTCTTCTGTCAGGACTCCGGCGATGAGTTCGTCTCCCTCGAACACCTGCTCTACGGCCTGCTCATGGCCGGCGACCGGGTCTCCCAGATCCTGAAGGATGCCGGCATGACCGAGAAGGGCCTCAAGAGTGCCATCCAGGAGTTGCACAAAGGCAACAAGGTTAACAGCGCCAATAACGAAGAGACCTATAACGCCCTGAACAAATACGCCCGTAACCTCAACGATATGGCCCGCAACGGCAAGCTCGACCCTGTCATCGGTCGTGACGAGGAGATCCGTCGTGTGTTGCAGATATTGTCACGTAGAACGAAGAACAACCCGATCCTCATCGGCGAGGCCGGCGTCGGCAAGACCGCCATCGCCGAGGGCTTGGCGCAGCGACTCGTGAGTGGCGACATCCCCGAGAACCTGAAGACCAAGAAGATCTTCTCCCTCGACATGGGCGCCCTGATTGCCGGTGCCAAGTACAAGGGTGAGTTCGAGGAGCGTCTCAAGAGCGTCATCAACGAGGTCATCGCCTCCAATGGCGAGATCATCCTCTTCATCGATGAGATCCACACGCTGGTGGGCGCCGGCGCCTCTGGCGACGGTGCCATGGATGCCGCCAACATCCTGAAGCCCGCCCTGGCCCGTGGCGAACTGAGGGCCGTGGGTGCCACCACCCTCAACGAGTACCAGAAATATTTCGAAAAAGACAAGGCCCTGGAAAGACGGTTCCAGCCCGTCATGGTCGATGAGCCCGACGAGGCCGAT
>JAFYEU010000075.1 GCA_017544105.1 Bacteroidales bacterium | reverse complement strand
CTCCGCCGTGTTGTTCCAGTCGCCGTCGGAGAAGAGAAGGTCTGGCTTGTAACGGCCCACCAACTCCTTGAACTGCGGCACCATGTAGTTATCGACGGAGTCGCCGATTTCGTTGTCTGGATCGACCATCCAGATGTGTCGCGGGTTCGACCACTCGGGCAGCGAGTAGTAGAAGCCCATCCGCAGTCCCTTGTCGCGAACCGCCGTGGTCAACTCCTCCACGATGTTGCGTCCCGGACCGCTCACCACACTGTTCCATTCGGGCTGGAACTGGCTGTCCCACAGACAGTAACCGTCGTGATGTTTCGTGACCAACACCACGTATTTCGCGCCGGCATCCTCGAACATTTGCGCCCAATCGGCGGGATTCCAAAGTTCTGCGTGCCAGAATTTGGTGAGCTCCTTGTATTGGTCGAAGACGGGCTTGGTGGTGTCGGCGTAGTAGCTCATGATGCGCGTCCGCTCGGGCACTTTCTGCATCAGCCCGCGGTAGAACCATTCGCCGTAGCCCTCCTTGGAGGCGTAGGCGGGCACGGAGTAGAGTCCCCAGTGGATGAAGATGCCGAGTTTCGCGTCTTGGAACCACTGCGGGTAGCCGCGCTGGTTGAGGGATTCCCACGTGGGCTGGGTTTGGGCCTGTGTCGTCAATCCGGCCAGCAGGAGCATGATTAGGATCGCGCCCCACACTGCGCTTCGTATCTTACTTGTCGCTGTTTCCGCAGTCTGAAACTGTCTGCCGTGACCTGCCCCACACTGCGGCTTCGCCTTGTGTGGGGTTACTTGCGCTTCGCGCGTTTTGCCTCTCCGAGGCTGTTTAAGGAAGATATCTATTATCATTGATCCTGCATTTTTAATTCCAAGAGGGCGTCCTCGACGATTTGCTGCCATTCCTTTTTCGAGGGGCAGACGAGTTCGCAGAGGGCGAAGTCCTCGCTATCGACTTCGTAGATGCCGAGGGCTTCCATCTGTTCGATGTCCTTGATCTCGCAGGCCTTGAGTAGCTGCAGAGGCATCAGGTCGAAGGGGAAGACCTTGTCATAGACGTCGGTCATCATGACGGTGCGGCGGCCACCGTGAAGCGAGGTGTTGACCGCATAGGGGCGCTTGGGCGTGAGCCAGGCGAGGAAGGTGTGCGAGAGGCTCCACTTCTTCAGCCCCGGCAGCAGCCATCCGAGGATTTCGCGTTGGCCTCCTTCCGCAATGACCGTGATCTGCCGGTCGTGGAAAGCGAGGGTGGGGGAGTCCCCTAACTTGCTGCCGCTCAGTATGCTGCCGCTGATAATGCGGACATTCTCCTGTGTGAGGTTGTCAGCGAACAGCATGGACAGATCCGCACCGTAAACCGTGTCGAAGTAGCCGGCGCTTTTGACGGCGGGCCCCGTCAGCACTGCTGTCTTATCGAATTGCAGGACATGTCGGGAGAAGAACCGGCCGATGCGGGCCACCTCTTGCGGGTCGAGGAACCACACCGTTTCGCCCTTGTCGATGGGGTCTATGCGGTGAATTTGAGTGCCGACGTTTCCGGCAGGGTGCGGACCTCTGAAATAGTGCTTCTGCACATTTTCAATAGATTCAAAGAGCTGGTTGTCAGCTCCTTCTCGCACACACAAGTGTATGGGCGCATTGTCGGCAGCCTGTTGCAGCATCTGCAGTCCGTAACGGAAGTCATCCTCTTTGCCGCGCATCAGCACATGGAAGTCCGGGGCGAGCGGGTTGCTGTCGAAACAAGGGATGAAGACGGATTTGGGCTGCGCGTCTGGATCCGGAATGGTGGAGTAGGGACGCTGTCGCAAGCAAGGCCACAAGCCGTTCTGCAATAGCAGTTTGCGGACCTCATCTCCAGTGGTTGGCGGGTCGAAAAGGACGGACTTTTTCGTGGGCGCGTTCACATCGCGGGCAATCGTAATCTCCTCAATGACTCGTTTCTCGCCACGCACAATCTCCTGCACGGTGCCGGTCACGGGCGAAACAATCACGACCCGTTCATCCTGCTTGTCGTGGAACAGCGGGCTGCCGACTTCCACGTGGTCGCCGGCCTGCACCAGCAATTGGGGTTTTATCCATCTGAAGTCCGATGGACAGATGTGGAATGTCTCTGGCAAAGCAAAGTCCAGCCGTATGTCGGGTGCGGCGCCTGCTAATCTGAGGTCTAACCCTTTGTTGATGGTAATATGCATGGGTTGATTCTTCAATTATTGCTGACTATTGTTGGCAGACGATTCTTTGGCGCCATCCCACTTGCGAAAACCGTTGTCCAGCTCATACACTTTTTTGAAACCTAACTCGATGAGCTTCTTGGCCGCTGATTTGCTGCTGCGTCCGGAGTTGCAATAGATGGCGATGGGCTTTTTCTTCTTAAGCTCCGATACCTTGCGGTCAAATCCCTTGGATGAAAATTCAATGTTGATGGCCCCTTTGATATGACCTTTGTTATATTGCCTTGCATCTCGCACGTCCACAAGTTGGACACTTTTTTTCTTGATGAGCTTGGCGAAAGCGTCATTGTCCATGGAGGTGAATTTCACCTCTTGGGAAAAGGCGGCACCCGCGATACAGAACAGAAGGATGAGTGTGGAGAGGATTTTTTTCATAAAGATCGTGTTTTATATTGTGTAGGATTAAAATGAAATCAGAACAAGAATGGTCTTTGTATTTAAGGCCGCAAAAATACTTATTTTATGGTATCTCTCGAAAAAAATGGAGATCAAAACGACACTTTTCAAGAGGATGACTTGTTAGGTGACGGGTGTTGAAAAATAGATTCGTATCCGATTCAAATTTTTGTTAATTTGCGCCCTCGTTTGAAATAAATACAGATTATGAATATAGACACCTTACAATCTCTTTTTCTTCAACGGTTTGGAGGAGAGGGAGCCTTGTATACCTCCCCGGGCCGTGTGAACCTGATTGGTGAACATACGGACTATAATGGGGGATTTGTTTTTCCCGGTGCCATCGACAAGGCCATTTATGCTTGTGTGTCGATGAATGGTACCGATAAGGTGCGGGCATATGCGGTCGATTACGACGAATATTGCGAGTTCGGCATGCGTGAGGAGGACAAGCCCGCCGAACACTGGGCATGCTATATCTTCGGTGTTTGTCGTGAAATCCAGAAGCGTGGCTATCAGCTGCAAGGCTTTGACACGGCTTTCTATGGTGATGTCCCTTTGGGCGCTGGCATGTCGTCGTCAGCGGCTTTGGAGAGCACTTTTGCTTTTGCATTGAATGATCTCCTGAATTTGGGAATAGACAAGTTCGAGCTGGCGCGTATCGGACAGGCCACTGAACACAACTACTGCGGGGTGAAATGCGGCATTATGGACCAATTCGCCTCCCTGTTTGGCAAGGCCGGCCATTTGATGCGTCTCAACTGCGCCACGATGAAGTTTGAGTATTTCCCCTTCAATCCGGAAGGGTACAAACTGGTGCTGCTGGACACGGTGGTGAAACACGAGCTGGCCTCGTCGGCGTACAACAAACGCCGGGAGTCGTGCGAGAATGTCTGCCGTCATATTGCGGCCCGTCATCCGGAAGTCCAATACCTCAGTGACGCCGATATGCCGATGCTTGAAGAGGTCTGGAGTGAAATCTCGGAGGAGGATTACCGCCGCGCAGCCTACGTGATAGAAGAGAAACAGCGGGTGCTGGATGTGTGCGAGGCCCTGGGATGCGGTGACTATGAGACTGTTGGGGAGAAGATGTATGGTACCCATCATGGCATGAGCAAACTCTACGAGGTCAGCTGCGACGAGTTAGACTTCCTCAACGAGATAGCCAAGGAGTGCGGCGTCACCGGCTCACGTGTGATGGGTGGTGGCTTCGGCGGCTGCACCATCAACCTGGTGAAGGAGGAACTGTACGACACTTTCGTTGCCACTGCCCAAGAAAAGTTCGCCGCCCGCTTCGGCCACGAACCCAAGATATACAACGTAGTGATCTCCGATGGAGCAAAAAAAGTTCAATGAGTTGTCAGTTATCAGTGTTCAGTTGTCAGTTAGGAGTTAGAAGTTATGGAGGATTTTGGGAAATACTTGAGAGAAAAATGCATGGGGTTTGCAGTGAACATAGTATGTTTGTACAAAATGCTCATTGAAGAAAAGAAGGAGTATGTGCTTTCCAAACAATTATTGAGAAGTGGAACAAGCATTGGAGCTAATCTTGTCGAAGCACAGCATGGGGTGAGTGAAAAAGACTTCCTCTCTAAAATATACATATCAAACGGCTGAAACTGAATATTGGTTGGAACTTTTACACAAAACGAACTATATTACTACTGATGAATACAAGAATATTGCGGCTGAATGCAACGAATTATATAGAATGTTAAACAGCATTACAAAAACAATCAAACAAAAACTAAACACATAAAACTACTAACTGCTAACTACAAACTTATAACTTGATAATTATGAATTCCCCTACATTATTAGTTCTCGCCGCGGGCTTGGGCTCTCGTTATGGGGCCTTGAAGCAGATGGACGGCATCGGCCCCAACAATGAGGCCATCCTTGATTATTCCATCTATGACGCCAAACGTGCCGGCTTCGGCAAGGTGGTCTTCGTCATTCGCGAAGACTTCGCCGAGGCGTTTAAGAAAGTCAATAACACCGAGAAATTCGGCATCCCCGTAGAGTATGTGTACCAGTCGCTGGACAAACTGCCGGCGGGCTTCATGGTGCCGGAAGGGCGTGTGAAGCCGTGGGGCACCTGCCATGCCGTGCTGATGGCCAAGGATGTCATCCACGAGCCGTTCGCCGCCATCAATGCGGACGACTTCTACGGCAAAGAGGCCTACGAGGTGCTGGCCGACTATCTGCGTCATTGCGAAGGCCAAAAAGGGGCCTATAGCATGGTGGCTTACAAGCTGCGCAATACCATGTCCGACTTCGGCACCGTGTCGCGCGGCATCTGCACCGCCGACGCGGACGATTACCTGCTGACCATCGTGGAGCGCACCGCTATCGGGCACACCGATGACGGTGGCGCGGCCTACACCGACGAGACCGGTTCGCATCCGCTGGATATGGATTCGCTCGTCTCCATGAACTTCTTTGGCTTCACCCCCGACTTCTTCGATTATTCGGAGAAGGGCTTTGTGGAGTTCTTGAAAGGGCCTGCCCAGACCAATATCAAGGCCGAGTTTTATATCCCGTTGATGGTCAACAACGCTATTAACGACGGCACTGCCAAGCTGAAAGTGCTCTCCAGCAACGCCTCGTGGTTCGGCGTCACCTACAAGGAAGACAAGCCCGAGGTGATGCGCAAGGTGCGGGAGCTGATTGAGAGGGGCGTATATCCGGAGAAATTGTGGGACAGATAACAGATTATAGATAATAGTTGATGAGTCGGGAGGAATTCTCAACAATTCAACAGTTCAACACTTCAACAATTCTATTTTAATTTAATGCATATTGAAACAAAAATCTGGGGTAAGGATCCTGAGGGAGTTGATGTGCGGCTGTTCACGATAGCGAACGAGCATGGCCTGCGCGTGCAATTGAGCGAGATAGGAGCGGGTATTGTCAGCCTCATGACCCCCGACAGGGATGGCCGTATGGCGGATATCGTCCTGGGCTATGCCAAGCCGGAAGACTACTTCGGCGATGGCCCCTGCATGGGCAAGGTGCCCGGACGCAGTGCCAATCGTATCGCCCACGGCCGTTTTAGCATCGATGATGAGACCTATCAGCTGGACCTGAACACTGCCGCCGGCAAGCACCACCTCCATGGCGGCGCCTTGGGCTTTGCCAACCGAAAGTGGAACGGCGAGGTGGTGGACGACAGCGTGGTCTTCACCTATGCCGCGGCAGACGGCGAGCAAGGCTATCCTGGGAACCTGATCGCTATGGTGCGCTATACCTTGCTGGAAACCAACGCGCTACAGGTTGATATGCAGGCCACAACCGACAAGCCGACAATTGTCAATCTGACCAACCACACCTACTTTAACCTGAAAGGCGAGGGCGTTGGCGATGTACTGGACCATCATCTGCGAATCTATGCGGAACAGTATTTGGATACGGACCAAGATCTTATCCCGACAGGCAAAATGCTCCCCGTGGCAGGAACCCCCATGGATTTCCTCGAAGAGAAGTTGATCGGGCAAGACATCCGGGCCGACTTCGACGCGCTCCGTTTTGGCAAAGGTTACGACAGTTGTTGGGTGTTGGATACGGATAAAGAGGATGACGACGATTCGCTGCGCATGGCTGCCGTGCTCTCACATGAGGGAACGGGTCGTGTGGTTGGAATTGCCACGAACCAACCGGGATTGCAGGTCTATACCGGCAACTGGCTGGAGGGCTGCCCGTCAGGGAAGAACGGCCATCTCTACCATGATTACGATGGGGTGGCGCTGGAGTGCCAGGCCCTGCCCGATGCCCCTAATCATGCCAACTTCCCCAGCACGATCCTCCGACCCGGTGAAACATACAAGAAATCAATCAAATTTTATTTTTTAACAACCTTATAATAATAAACAAATGAGTACAAAAACAAAACAATGGGGTGCTATCATTGTGATGATTGCCCTCTTCGCGATGATTGCCTTCGTAACCAACTTGTGTTCACCGATGGCCGTTATCGTCAAAAACCAGTTCGGGGCCTCGAACTTCTTGTCCCAGATTGGTAACTACGGCAACTTTATCGCCTATTTGGTGATGGGTATCCCTTCGGGTATGCTGATCAAGCGTTTTGGCTACAAGAAGACCGCCTTGATGGCTCTGGCAGTCGGCATCGTCGGTATCCTGGTACAATGGCTCAGCGGTCAGGTCGGCAGCTTTGCTGTCTATCTGGTGGGTGCTTTCATCGCCGGCTTCTGCATGTGCATGCTGAACACGGTTGTCAACCCGATGCTCAACCTGTTGGGCGGTGGTGGCAACAAGGGCAACCAGCTGATCCAAATTGGTGGTGTCTTCAACTCTGCCGCAGCTGTGGCGGTGTACATCATCATGGGTGCGCTCATTGGTGAGGCTACCAAGGCCAAGATTGCCGATGCCACGCCTGCGCTGATGATCGCCCTGGCCATCTTCGTGGTCGCCTTCATCGTGATCCTCTTCACCAAGATTGAGGAGCCGCAACAGCCTGTCGAGCTGAAGGATGCCAATGCGCCGAAAGACAAGTACAGCGCCTTCTCCTTCCGTCATTTCAAATTGGGTATCCTGGCCATCTTCCTGTATGGCTCTGTGGAAGTGGGTCCTCCCACCTACATGATGCAGTATATGACAGCCGCCCCGGATGCCGCCACGCCAGGTTTGGGCATGGACGGCACGGTGGTAGGACTTATTGTAGCCGTTTATTGGCTGATGATGCTCGTCGGCCGGTTCATCGGTGGCGCCATCGGCGGAAAGGTCTCCACGAAGACCATGCTGGCCACTGTGTCCGGCTTGGCTGTGGCGCTCGTCGCCTTCGGCATGTTCGCCCCCAGCTCTGTCATGGTGAAGGTCCCCGGCATCGACTGGGCCAACCTCTCCGTGATCTGGGCGCAAGTGCCGATCGGCATCTTCGCCTTCATCCTCGTGGGCTTATGCTCCTCTGTGATGTGGGGTGCCATCTTCAACTTGGCTACCGAAGGATTGGGCAAATACACGGCCATTGCTTCCGGTGCCTTCATGACCATGGTGTTCGGTTTCGCTATCGTGCTGGGTCTCCAGGGCTGGCTCGCCGACGTTACGGGCAGCTACATGACCAGCTTCTTTGTGGTGCTGGCCTGCGCCGCCTACATCCTGTTCTACGCCCTCTGGGGCTCCAAGAACGTCAATACGGACATTCCGGTGGAGTAAGGGAGTGATGATTTAATAGTTTTCAAAGGGGGAGCCGATAGGTTCTCCCTTTTTTTGATGCGGAAATAGGCGGAAAAAACAGAAATACGCGGAAATTTTATTGTCATCATTCTTCCTTGAGTTTCCGCATTACTTCTGCATAGTTTCTGCATTTTTCCGCAATCTACTCTCTTTGATGCGGAAATGTGCGGAAAAAACAGAAATACGCGGAAATTTTATTGTCATCATTCTTCCTTGAATTTCCGCATTACTTCCGCATAGTTTCTGCATTTTTCCGCAATCTATAATTCTACCACTGCAAATAATCGACTGCACATTGTATTTTTTACTATTTTTGCACTTTCTAAATTCAAAGCAGAAATGGCTGGATATTTAACAGAGAACATTACGAAAATCACGACCAACACGCTGCAGAAGATGCGCAACGCCAACGAGCGTATTGCCATGTTGACGGCTTATGACTATTCCATCGCCACTTTGTTGGACATGGCGAAGATCGATGTCATCCTGGTGGGCGACTCCGCCGCCAATGTGATGGCGGGCTACAAGACCACCTTGCCCATCACCTTGGACGATATGATATACCATGCCAGTTCGGTGGTGCGTGCCGTCAAGCGCGCGCTGGTGGTGGTTGATCTGCCGTTTGGTACCTATCAGGGCAACTCCAAGCAGGCCCTGGCCTCCGCCATCCGCATTATGAAGGAGTCGGGCGCCGACGCCGTCAAGCTGGAGGGTGGGGCAGAGGTCATCGAGTCTATCGACCGTATCCTCAGCGCCGGCATCCCCGTGATGGGGCATCTTGGCCTTACCCCTCAGTCTATCAACAAGTTCGGAACCTATGCGGTGCGTGCTACCAGCGAGGAAGAGGCCGATCAGCTGATGGAGAATGCCAAGCTGCTGGAAGAGCACGGCTGTTTTGCGTTGGTGCTGGAGAAGATTCCTGCCGCGTTGGCAGCCAAGGTCACCGATTCGCTTCATATCCCGACCATTGGCATTGGTGCCGGTCGCGAGACCAGCGGACAGGTGCTCGTTTTCCACGACATGATGGGCATCACCCAACAGTTCTCACCCCGCTTCCTGCGCCGTTACCTGAACCTCAGTGAGGAGATTGTGGGCGCTATCGAGCATTATATCGACGACGTCAAGAGCCGCAATTTCCCCAATGAGTCAGAGCAATACTGATTTGGCCGACATCAGCAGCCGCATCCTTTACGAGGACAACCACCTGCTCATTGTGAACAAGCGGGCGGGGGAGATTGTGCAGGGCGACAAGACTGGTGACGAGCCTTTGCTGGAGCTGGTGCGCCAATATATCAAGGTGAGTGCCAACAAGCCCGGCAATGTCTTCTGCGGACTGGTGCACCGTATCGACCGGCCTGTGAGCGGTGCGGTCATCTTCGCCAAGACCTCCAAAGCGCTGGCCCGCATGAATGCGATGGTCAAGGATCGGACATTAGAGAAGACATACTGGGCCATCGTGGAGCAGGCGCCGGAAGAGCCGGAGGGAACGCTGGTACACTATCTGCGCAAGAATGAGCGCACCAACACGTCAGAAGTCTCCAAGGTGGAACGGGAGGGCTGGCAACGCGCCGAACTCTCCTATCGCCTGATTGCGAGCGGTGACCGTTATCACCTGCTAGAGGTGGATCTGCATACGGGCCGACATCACCAGATACGGGCACAGTTATCCGCTATCGGTTGTCCTATCAAGGGCGATCTGAAGTATGGTGCCCGCCGTTCCAATGAGGATGGCAGCATCTCGCTCCACGCCCGGCGACTCCGGTTTGAACATCCTGTCCGGCACGAGGCGATAGAAGTAGTGGCTCCGCCCTTCAACCAGCTGTTTATGAGGCTTTTGCAAAATTTGTCATAATTTTTTATCCTCCCTTGTAAAAAGCAATATTTTTTGTATTTTTGTAGCCTGAAAAAAAACATACAAGAATATGAGAAATCTGTTTACCATATTATTTTGCCTGTTCGCCTTAGCCCTTGGCGCACAGCCTCTTACATTGAAATACGAGAACGCGACGCTTCCCAACAACGCCACTATTTACGTTCAACCGACCATAGGTGTCGCCACCAATACGTATGTTGAATTTTTCAATGAGACGCAGGATGATGTCTATTTTCGGGTGCGCAAACAGGTGCTCACCGATGGTGATCCCAGCTCCATCACCTTTTGTGTCGGCGGTACTTGCTATACTGGCAACACGTCTCAAGAACTCTTTTTGGAAGGAGAATCGTCTTGGGACCTTTCGGATGAGTCGAATGTGTTCCATGCTTCTTTCTCGCCCCAAAATGACGCTACGCAGCGGGTGCGCTTCACGATTGTGAATGCTGATGATGCCAACGACACCATCAGTTTCATTGTCAATTATACGCCAACGACGGGTGTTCAGGAGTTCGCCTCTGTTTCGAAACTCTCCGCTTACCCGAACCCTGCCACCTCTTCTGTCACCTTGGAATATAGCCTGGATCATGCCTCCAATGCCTTTGTTGTCATTCGCAATCTGACGGGCATGGAAGTTTACCGGGGAGTGGCTTCCGGCTCTGGCAAGAGCGTGGTGGACCTCACGGGCGTTAAAGCAGGCATCTATTTCTATGGCATAGAAAGCGATGGCCGTATGTTGTCTTCCAAGAAACTGTTGGTGAAATAGTGCTGCTCTCCACCTTATTCAATCGACATTCCTTAGAGTTTTCCGGTTTTAGCGACACTCCAGTGATTCATGCCAATGACTGGCGTGTCTTGCTTTTGGTGGCTTTGTTGGTGTTGTTGGCAATCATTGTGGCCACCTCCCGCGGCAAAGTGCTCCAGATCATCAAGGCCCTGGTGATGCCCCGCTATTTCTCCCTGCTCCAGCGGGAGGGAAAGATTTTGGAGCAGCGCATCTTCCATGTGATGCTGATTTTCAACATGACCGTTTTTGCCTTGGGCATCACCACGCTCGTGGAGCTCTACAAGCCCGAGCTGATCAGCCAGTTCACCTACATAGGATGTTATGGACTGTCGCTGCTCCTGCTGACGTCCATCTTTTTTGTGAAACTGCTGTTGCAAAATCTCTATATCTATTTGTTCGATCACCAGAAAGACAAGCTCGCCTTTCATCAGCATAAGTTTATCTTCACCACCTTCGCTGCCTTGACCATGTATCTGGCCCTGGCTTTGGTTATGCTGGCCGGCTTAAAGCAGGCAATTTCTGTCTATATTGTTGTATTTCTGACACTTGTTTGCATATTTTTTTATAATTCCTATAAAATTAATCCCAAAAGGTATAATTTATTTCAATTTTTTATTTATTTTTGCACCCTTGAAATTTTACCATACGTTATATTGGTGAAGTTCATGTTAACTATTTAAAGTAAAGGCAATTATAAACAAGAAATATGAAGATAAAGAATATCCTGATTTCTCAAAATGCGCCCGCGGATATCGAAAAATCTCCTTATGGGGACCTGAAGAAGAAATATAGCATCAACATTGATTTCTATAAATTCTTTAAAATCCAGAATGTCTCGGCGATAGACTTTCGGAAGACGAAGGTGAATATTTTGGAGCATCAGGCCATCATTTTTTATAGCAAAAATACGATCGACAATTTCTTTGATCTCTGCAAGGAAATGCGGCTGGTGATGCCTGAAACGATGAAGTATTTTTGTTCTACCGAGGCGGTGGCTGTCTATCTGCAGAAATACATCCAGTTCCGCAAGCGCAAAATCTTCTTCTCCAAGGATTCATCCATCTCTAATTTCCATGAAATCCTGTTGAAAAACAAGGAATTGCAGATGCTTGTCCCTTGTGGGCAGTCGGGTGCGAATCCGGAGTTGCTGGCCTTCTTGCAGGAGCATGAGATCCGCTATCACGAGGCCATCGTTTTCGAGACGTTGAGTGCCAACCTCAAGGAGAATATCGACATCAGCAAATACGATATGATTGTCTTGTACAGTCCGAACGGGGTGCATTCTTTGAAGGAGAACTATCCGAATTTCGAGCAGGGCGATATCACATTTGCCGCTTTGGGTCATTCCGTCGTGTCCGCTTTGGAAGAGCAGGGACTCACCGCGCAAGTCACGGCTCCCACTGATGAGTATGCTTCCATCACGGATGCTATCGATGCTTATTTGAAGGACAATGCAACCCGCAGACGCTAACACATCGTTTTCGCGGGATCATCGTATCAAGTCAACCCTCCAGATTCAAGAGATAGTCACCGGTGGGCAATCGGTTTTTGCCTTTCCCATCAAATGTTATTACCGGTTTGTGGCCGACTGCCCGTGTGTGGATTCTTCCCTGGCGGTGGTGGTGCCCAAACGCCGATTCCGTCGTGCCGTGGACCGCAACCGGCTCAAACGGCTGATGCGGGAGGCTTATCGCCATCATAAGTTCCGGTTTCCGGAAACGTTCACCGAGGAATGTCACCTGCAGATGTGTTGGGTCTATGTGGCCAATGAGATGGCCGATTATGAGACCGTCGTCCATGCCGTATCCAAAATCAACCAGAAAATCCAACAGGCCTTATGAGGAAACTGTTTTCCGGGATATCGAAAGCCATCGGAGCCGTCATGATATTCTTCATCAAGATATATCAATGGACGTTATCCCCGTTGATCGGACGCTCCTGCCGCTATACGCCGACCTGCTCCAACTACGGCATCGAAGCCATCCGGAAACATGGTCCGCTCAAGGGTGGATGGCTCACCTTGAAGCGCATCCTGTCGTGCAACCCCTGGGGCGGAAGTGGCTATGACCCTGTGCCTTAATGAAGGCATCCGTCATCGGGAAATAAAAAAATCAATCAGCCCTACCAATTTTATTATATATATTATATATTTGCAGCCCATTTCAAAAAATGGGCAATTTTGTTTAATGTACTAATAGACAAATAAATAGAATTATGAAGATTTCTTACAAATGGTTAAAAGACCTGCTTACCTTTGACTTGTCTGCCGAAGAGACGGCAGTTTATTTGACGAACTGTGGACTTGAGGTGGAAGGTATGGAGGTGTTTGAAACGGTTAGAGGCGGTCTGCGCGGACTGGTTATCGGTGAGGTGCTGACCTGTGAGGCACATCCGAATTCGGATCATCTGCATGTGACCACGGTGAACGTGGGACGGGAGGAGCCTCTCCATATAGTTTGTGGTGCCGCCAATGTTGATGCCGGCCAGAAGGTAGTGGTAGCCACCATCGGTACGGTGCTTTATTCCGGTGATGAGTCTTTTACCATCAAGAAATCCAAGTTGCGCGGCGAGCTCTCCGAAGGCATGATCTGTGCTGAGGATGAGATCGGGCTCGGCAGTTCCCACGACGGCATCATGGTTTTGGACCCTGAGGCCATCCCGGGCACCCCGGCATCCGAATATTTCCATGTGGAGTCGGATACCATCTTTGAAATCGGCCTCACGCCCAACCGTTGCGACGCCATCTCCCATGTGGGTGTGGCACGGGATCTCTACGCCGCCCTCATCCAGAATGGTATCGAGTGCTCCCCGCTGGTGCTGCCTTCCGCCCACGACATCAAACCTATCTCCAATGTGGATTTCCATATTGACGTCACGGTGGAAAACCAGAAGGCCTGCCCGCGCTATTCCTCCCTATATATGGACAATGTCACGGTCGGCGACTCTCCGGAGTGGCTGCAGACCAAGCTCAGATCGGTAGGTGTGCGTCCGATCAACAACGTGGTGGATGTCACCCAATACATCATGTTCGAACTGGGTCAGCCCATGCATGCTTTCGATGCGGACAAGATCCAGGGCCATAAGGTCATCGTGAAGAATCTGCCCCAAGACACGCCTTTTGTCACCTTGGACGGCAATGAGGTGAAGTTGCATGCGGACGACCTGATGATTTGCAATGAGCAGGAAGGCATGTGCATCGCCGGCGTGTATGGTGGCTTGCATTCAGGAATCACCCGCGAGACCAAGCGCGTGTTCCTGGAGAGTGCCTACTTCAATCCTGTCTCCATCCGCAAAACGGCCAAGCGTCACGGACTCAAGACCGACGCCTCCTTCCGTTATGAACGCGGCTGCGATCCGGACATCACCATCTACGCGCTCAAAAGAGCTGCCAACTTGATCCAGACCCTGACCGGCGCCAATATGCTGGCCGACATCCATGATATCTATCCAGTCAAGATCAATCCAGCCAGCATCACCCTGTATTATGATGAGGTGAATAGAATCGCTGGCAAGGTCATCCCGAAAGACCAGGTGACCAAGATCCTGCAACTGCTCAACATACAGATCAACTCTTTCACGGAAGACTATTGCATTGTGACGGTCCCGTTGAACAAGGTGGATGTGACCCGCCCGATAGACCTGATTGAAGAGGTGCTTCGTATTTATGGTTATAACAACATCGAAATACCGGATACCATTCAGTTCAAACTCTCCTCCTGCCAAGGACAAGATTTGGCCTATCAGCTGCAGATGTCCATTTCGCGCTATCTGGCCGACAACGGTTTTTATGAGGTGGTCAACAACTCCCTCACGCGTGGCGACTATGCGGAGAAATTCGACTTCATATCCGAGGCTGAGACGGTCAAGTTGCTCAATCCGCTTAGCTCTGAGCTGAATGTGATGCGTCAGACGTTACTCTTCAGTGGTTTGGAGAATGTGGCCCGCAATGTCAACAACAAGAATGCGAACTTGCGTTTCTTCGAGTTCGGCAAGGTGTATGCCTTGAATCCTGCCACCGAAAAGGGAGATGATGTGACGACCCGTTATCAGGAACGTGAGGAGTTGGCTCTTTTTGTGACGGGCAAGAACGGGGAGGACTCCTGGAATCATCGTGCTGAAGATTTGGATGTCTTCTATCTGAAGAATATGATTGCCAACATGCTGGTCAGAATCAACTTCCCAGTGGAGCAGCTATCCGGAAAGGTGGACGAGAATCCTCGCATGTTCTCGGATCACTACTCCTACTATCTCCGCGATGAGAAGATAGCCACCTTTGGCGTGCTCTCTCCTTCGGTATTGAAGGCTGTGGGCTTGAAAAAGCCTGTATGCTACGCCGAGCTGGATTGGCAGACGATTGTTCGTCATGTCAACAACAGCGTGGAATATGGCAAGATAGCCACCTATCCGGCTGTGAAACGCGATTTGGCTTTGGTTGTGGACAAGGCTGTCACCTATGAGACCTTGGAGCAGATCGGCTTCAAATATGGTTCCAAGCTCATCAAGCAGATCTCGCTCTTCGATGTGTATGAGGGAGACCGTATTGAGCAAGGGAAGAAATCGTATGCGCTCAACTTCGTGTTGCAGCATCCGGACAAGACCTTGACGGACGAGGAGATTAACAAGGTGATGAACAAACTGATTGCCGCCTACGAGCGCGAGGCAGGTGCGTCCTTGAGAAACTAACCTGTGATGCAGATATTCAGAGGCATAGAAGAGGTTGTCGGGGATGTTGCATCCGTAGTGGCCATCGGCTCATTTGACGGGGTCCACTTGGGGCATCGTCAGATTTTGCAATGGCTGTGTTCCACCGCACACCAGCACGATTGTCGCAGCGTGGTGATCACCTTTGATCCCCATCCGCAGTTGGTGCTGCATCCGGAGACTTCCTTTTTCACCATCAACACCTTGTCGCAAAACCTCCAGCTGATGGAGGCGCAGGGCGTGGATGCCGTGCTCATTCTGCCATTCACACAGGCCCTTGCCTCCTGCAACTATCGAGAGTTCCTGCAGCGCTATGTGTTGGACACCCTGCATGCACGATACCTGCTGATGGGTCCCAACCATACCATCGGGAACCGCAAGGAGGGAACTCAAGAGGCCATCACCCGCTATTGTGAGGAACATGGCGTTCAGGTGATCCCGATTCCGGAATATATGCTCCATGAGTCGGGCGTCCATTCCGCCGCCATCCGTTCTGCCATCACCCAAAAAGACTGGGCGACCGTGGATGAGCTTCTCGGTTACCCCTATAGCAACCAAACTGTTTTCCATATTGAAAAATAAAAAATAGAAATACTATGAGCAAGAATTTGATTATTGTTGAGTCTCCCGCAAAGGCTAAAACCATCCAAAAGTTCATCGGCAAGGACTTTACGGTCATTTCCAGCAAAGGACATGTCCGTGATTTGCCGCTGAAGGATATGGGTATCGATGTCTCCAAGAATTTCGAGCCCAACTACCTGATTCTGGATGACAAGAAGTCTTTGATTGCAGACATCAAGAAAATGTCGAAAGAGGCAGACACCATCTGGCTGGCAACGGATGACGACCGTGAGGGTGAGGCCATCTCTTGGCATCTGATGGAGGTGACGGGCATGGATCCCAAGAAGGTGAAACGTATTGTCTTCCATGAGATCACGAAGAATGCCATTGAGAATGCCTTGAACAATCCGAGAGAATTGGATATGAATGTTGTCAATGCGCAGCAGGCGCGCCGCGTTTTGGACCGTCTGGTCGGTTTCGAGCTTTCGCCGGTGCTATGGCGGAAGGTGAAACCCCAGCTGTCAGCCGGTCGTGTGCAGTCTGTGGCCGTCAAGCTGATTGTGGAGCGCGAACATGAGATTGAAAAGTTCAACACCACCTCTTCGTATAAGGTGGACGGTCTTTTCTTCCCGGAGCGTGACAAGAAGCTGGAGCTGACGGCGGAGCTCAACAAGCGTTTCCCGAATCATGACGAAACGATTGCTTTCCTGGAGGATTGCAAGAGTGCCACCTTCCGGGTGGATGCCATTGAGAAGACGCCGGGCAAGAAGAGTCCTGCACCGCCCTTCACCACATCCACTTTGCAGCAGGAGGCGGCCCGCAAACTCGGCTTCACGGTCAGCAAGACCATGGTGGTGGCCCAGCAGCTGTACGAGCAGGGTTTCATTACCTATATGAGAACCGACTCTGTCAACCTGTCTGCCTACGCGCTCGCCGCCGCCAAGGAGGTGATCACGGAGCAGTACGGCGCAGAGTATTCCCATCCGCACAAATATACGACCAAGACCAAAGGGGCCCAGGAGGCGCACGAGGCTATCCGTCCGACAGACCTGTCCAGACTGACGGTGCCGGGCGACACCTTCGCCAAGAACCTCTACAACCTGATTTGGAAGCGGACCATCGCCTCCCAGATGAGCGATGCCAAGACGGAGAAGACGAATATCACCATCCCGATTTCTAACCGTCCGGAGAAATTCGTCGCCACCGGGGAAGTGATCCTGTTCCCGGGTTTCTTGCGAGTCTATACCGAATCGAAAGATGAGGACGTGGAAGAGATCAAGGGATTGCTCCCCGCCGTGCAGATTGGCGACAGCATGCTCTCCAAGAGCGTGACCGCCACCCAGCGTTTCGCCCAGCCCCCAGCCCGTTACACGGAAGCCAGTCTGGTGAAACGCCTCGAAGAGTTGGGTATCGGACGTCCTTCCACCTATGCACCCACCATCACCACCATCCAGAAGAGAGGCTATGTGGACAGAACCTCCCGTCCTGGCAAAGAGCGCAAGTATGAGCTGATCACCCTGAAAGACGGCCATATCAAATGCGACGAGAAGAAAGAGAAGTATGGCTATGAAAAGGACAAACTCTTCCCGACCGATGTGGGCATCGTGGTGGATGGCTATCTGCAGGAGAACTTCGAAAAGATTATGGATTATGGCTTCACCGCCGACGTGGAGAAGGAGTTTGACGATATCGCCGAAGGCAAGGAACAATGGCAAGACATGCTCAAGCGGTTCTACAACGACTTCCATCACTCAGTGGACGATGCCCTGAACTATTCCTCCAAGGCCAGTGGGGAACGGCTGCTGGGATATGACCCCAAGACGAATGAGAAGGTGTTCGCCAAGTTGGGCAAATATGGCCCGATGGTGCAGATAGGGGAGAACTATGCGGATGCCAAGCCTCGCTACGCGCGTCTGCAGCCCAACCAGTTTATCGAGACTATCACCTTGGAGGAGGCGTTGAATCTCTTCCAGCTGCCCCGCAATCTGGGACAGTATGAGGGAAGCGATGTGATTGTCAGCTCCGGCCGTTTCGGCCCGTATGTCAAATACAACAACTCGTACGTCACGATTCCCAAGACCGACGACCCTCTTTCCATTACCTATGAGCGTTGCGTTGAATTGATCGAGGCTAAGAAACAGGAACTGGCCGACCGTGCCCCGAAGCTCCTGGGCGAGTGGGATGGCAAGGAGATCCACGTGGTCATTGGCCGCTATGGTCCCTACCTGAAATACGACGACAAGAACTTCACCCTTGACAAGAATACCAATGTGGCCACCTTGACTTTGGAAGAGGCTATTGATTATCTGAAAAATGCTGACAACAAAAACGTTATCCGCAAGTTTGAGGAAAACAGCGACGTGCGTGTCATGAACGGCCGTTACGGGGCCTATATCACGGATGGCAGCAACAACTACAAGATACCCAAGGGAACCCTGGCGGAGAATCTGACCTACGCCGATTGTGTGGAAATCATGAACTCCACGGCTCCCACTGCAAAGAAGAAAACGATAAGAAGAAGATCATAGTCATGGATTATTCATTATTCTTTGAACGCGTTGACATTGATACCTTGGGTATCACCGACCAGCTCTCCAGCCAGGAGCAGTTGGCTTACCATGTGTTGTTTTATAATCCCGATGAGCCGTTGGACATCTCAGAGGCTGAAATTGCCATCGTAGGTGTCCCCGAAGCCCGCAACGCTTTCCGTAACGACCACTGTACACTGGCTCCCGATGAGATCCGTCGTTATCTGTACACCCTCTACCACTGGAATAAGTCGGTCCGCATCCTGGACATGGGCAATCTCAAGGTGGGGAACAGGGTGGAGGATACCTACAGCGCTCTTGCAGATATTCTGGCTGACATGCTCTCTAACAAGGTGATACCTATCATCCTGGGTGGCAGCAACGATTTGGCTTTTGCCAACTACAGAGCCTATGAGAAACTGGAACGGGTTGTCAACTTGGTAGCTGTGGACCCCCGTTTTGATTTAGGGGAAGAGGCTGATCCGATGCGGTCGGATGCCTATCTCAACAAGATTATCCTGCAACAGCCCAACTACCTGATGAACTATGCCAATATCGGCTATCAGTCGTATATGAACAGTCCTGCCAGCACCAAGTTGATGGAGGAACTCCTCTTTGAGGTGTACCGCGTTGGCACGATGCGCAAGAATATCGAAGAGGTGGAGCCTTTGGTACGCAATGCGGACATGGTATCCATCGATATCGCGGCTGTCCGTCGTCCCGATGCACCGGGCTGTCCTCATAACTCCTCCAATGGCTTCTATGGCGAGGAGATCTGTCAGATTGCCAAATATGCGGGCGTGAGCGACAAACTGACCTCGTTTGGCATCTTTGAATTCGATCCCACCTTAGACTACGGAGGACAGACCGCTCAACTGATCGGCCATATCATTTGGTATTTTGTAGAGGGTTATCTGCACCGCCAGAAAGATGGTGACTTCACCAACAAGCAGCAATATCGCCAATACAGTATCGCTGTTTCCGGTGCCTTCGACGAGATGATCTTCTATTGCAGTCGCAAGACCAACCGTTGGTGGATGGTGGTCCCCATCATGACCCCGGAGAATACGGTCGTCCAGAAATATTATTTGCCCTGTTCGGAAAGGGATTACAACTTGGCGTGCCAGGATGTGATTCCGGACAAATGGTGGCGAGCATATCATAAATTGAATCATTAATCATATCATTAAATTTTTATCTATGAAGAAACTATTTTTACTTGTTTTGTTGGGCATCAGTACCATGGTGCTTTTGAATGCCCAGGTGGAAGAGAAAGCAGCTGCGGATGCCGCGGTGGCCACCACGGTGAAGGCAGCTGAAATCGACAGCGCCAAAAACTGGAAATTCACCGGTACGGTGGGCTTGAATGCAGCACAAACAGCCCTCTTCAACTGGGCAGCCGGTGGTAACAACAACGTGACCGGTTTCCTGTACGGCAACATGACGCTTTCCTTCAAGAAAAACAAATGGACGTGGGACACGAACCTGGACACCGAGTTGGGTGCCATGTATTCTTCTGATCTCAACCCGACATGGAGAAAGGCCAACGACAAACTCAACCTGACTACCAAGGGCGGTTTCCAGATGCATCCGAAATGGTATCTCACCCTGCTGGGCAGCTTCAAGTCCCAGTACGCACGTGGTTTCAAGTATCTCAACGACGAGAGCGGAACCCACACTCTGATTTCCCAATGGCTTTCTCCTTCTTACACGGACTTGGCACTGGGTGTCGAATATCGTCCCAATGACATCTTCACCGTCGGTGTCTTCCCGATCGCCGGCCGTTTGACCACCTGTATGTTTGAGAGCCTGCGTCCCAACTATGGTCTTCCCCAGAATGAGGATGGCACCTACAAGTCCGTGATGGCAGCCCTGGGTCTCCGTATCAACGGTGGCATCAACTACACGCTGACCAAGAACCTGAAGGTCATCTCCACGATCACGTTGTTCACGCCCTACACCTCCAAACAGCAGAAATTCTTCAACTGGGATGTGGATTGGGATGTGGCCATCACCTACAACTTCCTGAAGGTGTTCAGCGTCAGCTTGATGACCTCCCTGAAGTACTATGATCAGGTGTTGATTGACGGTCCTGCATGGCGCAAATTCTCCGAAGGACCTCGCGCACGCGTACAATTCAAAGAGGTGGTCGGTTTAGGCATCGGCTACAGTTTCTAAATATTGTAACAAAATAATATGGTTTTTCGTAAAGATAAGCCGTTACTTTAAAATCTAGAAATATAGATGAGACAATTACACATTACAAAACAGGTTACCAACCGAAATGAGACGGCATCTCTGGACAAGTATTTGCATGAGATTGGCAAGGTGCCTCTTTTGACTGCTGATGAGGAGGCTGAGTTAGCCCGCAAGATCAAGGCTGGTGATGAAGATGCATTGGAGAAGCTGACGAATGCTAATTTGCGTTTTGTGGTTTCCGTGGCAAAACAATATCAGAATCAAGGTATCACCCTGTCAGACTTGATCAACGAGGGCAACCTTGGTCTTATCAAGGCGGCTCGTCGTTTTGACGAAACGCGTGGTTTCAAATTCATCTCCTTCGCGGTATGGTGGATTCGTCAGGCTATCTTGCAGGCTATCGCCGAACAGTCCCGTATCGTGCGTCTGCCGATGAACAAGGTGGGCACGATCAGCAAGATCACCAAGACCATTGCCATCCTGGAGCAGGAGTATCAGCGTGAGCCGAGACTCTCGGAGATTGCAGAGCGTCTGGACCTTACCGAGACGGAGGTCAAGGAGTCGCTGAAGAACGCCCCGCGCCATCTCTCCATGGACGCCACCCTGACCAAAGACGACGATTCCAACCTCTACGATGTATATCCTTCCGAGAGTGTGGAACCGCCAGACACAGCCCTGATTCACGAGTCTCTCCAGCATGAGATCGGCAGCATCATCGAGACGCTTCCCCAGCGGGAGGCTGACATCCTCAAGCTCTATTATGGCTTGGGCTACAAACATCCGATGACGTTGGACGAGATCGGCGAGCAGTTCGACTTGACCCGTGAGCGTGTGCGCCAGATCAAAGAGAAGGCCATCCGTAAACTGCGTCACAATCCGAAATGTCGTGTTTTACAATCTTATTTAAACTAACAGAACGTAATAATGAAAAGAAGCAGAATCAAAGATATTCTCAAACATCCGGAGGAGATAGGCTTTGGCCATGAGGTCTGTGTCAAGGGCTGGGTGCGCACCAAGCGTGGCAACAGCAATGTGGCCTTCATCGCCCTCAACGACGGTTCTATCGTCTCCAACCTTCAGATTGTGGTGGATCCCACCAAGTTTGACGAGGCATTGCTGAAACAGATCACGACGGGCTCCTGCCTGCATGTGGAAGGTGTCCTCGTGGAGTCACAGGGCAAAGGGCAGACCATGGAGGTGCAGGCCAACATGATAGAGCTTTATGGCACCGCTGATCCCGAGATCTACCCCTTGCAGAAGAAGGGCCATTCCATGGAGTTCCTGCGTGAGATCGCACACCTGCGTCCCCGCACCAACTACTTCGGCTGTGTGCTGCGTCTGCGCCATGCCATGGCCTTCGCCATTCACAAATATTTCAACGACAGAGGGTTCTTCTATCTTCACACCCCGCTCATCACCGCCTCCGATGCTGAAGGCGCCGGCGAGATGTTCAACGTGACCACCTTCGACCTCAACAACGTGCCCCGCACCGAGGACGGACAGGTGGACTATAAGAAGGACTTCTTCGGCAAGCACACCAACCTGACGGTCTCTGGTCAGCTGGAAGGCGAACTTGGCGCCTTGGCTCTGGGCAACATCTACACCTTTGGCCCTACCTTCCGCGCTGAAAACAGCAACACCCCCCGCCATCTTGCCGAGTTCTGGATGATAGAACCCGAAATGGCCTTCTACGATATCACCGACACTATGGACCTCGCGGAGGATTTTATCAAATATCTTGTTCAGTATGCCCTCGACAACAACATGGATGACCTGCGCTTCCTGAATGATATGTTTGACAAAGAGCTCATCAATCGTCTGGAGTCCGTCCTCAAAGAGCCGTTCGTCCGCCTCGACTACACGTCCGCCATCGACATCCTGTTGAAGGCTGACAAAAAGTTCGACTATAAGGTGGAGTGGGGTATTGACCTGCAGTCGGAGCACGAGCGCTACCTCGTGGAGAATCATTTCAAACGTCCGGTGATCCTGACCAACTATCCGAAGGAAATCAAAGCCTTCTATATGAAGCAGAACGATGACGGCAAGACCGTCCGCGCTATGGATGTGCTGTTCCCGACGATCGGTGAGATTATCGGTGGCTCCGAACGTGAAGCCGATTACCAGAAGCTGCTCAACAGAGTGCATGAACTGAACATGACCGAGCAGCAATATTGGTGGTACTTCGAGACCCGCAAGTTCGGTTCCGCTCCGCACTCCGGCTTCGGCTTGGGTTTTGAGCGCCTCTTGCTCTTCGTTACTGGCATGACCAACATCCGTGACGTCATCCCGTTCCCGAGAACCCCTCAAAATGCTGAATTCTAAATAATCACATAGGGCGTTCAAAAGACGCCCTTTTTTTTACCAATCAATGCCGACAAGACTATCTCAAGAACAGAAAGCGGAGCAACGACAGATTGCCACCCAGCAGACCATCCGGCTGATGCAGCTGGTGGAGATGCCCAACGTGTCGCTGGAGCAGGAGATCCTGAAAGAGGTGGATGAGAATCCGGCTCTGGAGGTTGTATCCGAAGAGACGGATGCTGAAAACCTGCAAGAGGCGCCACAGGAGGAGTACGATGAAAACGGGGTCCCCTTTGAGGTGTCCGAACCGCTTCGTGAGGATGAAATCTTCAACGAGGATTACTATAACGAGGAGGAGATGGACGACTATGTCACGGAGCGCACCCTGCAACGCCTCAATGCGCCGGAGGCGAGCCCCGCGCGCGATAATGTGGGCGTCTTTCATGAGTCTGTCCGCGAGCAATGGATGATCCAGCTGGGAGAGATGATGATGAACGAACAGGAAAGTCTTGTTGCCGGCTATCTGATGGGTAATCTCAACGATGACGGATACTTCACCATGGACCTCCAAGCAGTGGCTAACGAGCTGTTGTATAATTACAATGTGGATGTCTCCGTCGCAGAAGTGGAACGCATCCTGGTGGACTATGTGCAGGAGCTGGACCCGCCCGGCACGGGCGCCCGCAACCTGCAAGAGTGCCTTCTCATCCAACTGCGCCGCCAGACCGATCCGACCGACATCACCCGTTATGCCATCACCGTATTGCAGGACTATTTTGATCTCTTCTCCAAAAAACACTATGAGAAAATAGCCGGCAACATGGGCATCTCAGCCCAAACCATGCAACAGGTGCTGAAGATGATCCGCTCGCTGGATCCCAAGCCGGTAGATTCCGGCACCGAATTGGAACAGTCGGGCAGCAACATCAGCCCAGACTTTACCATCTCTTCCCATGAAGGCAAGCTGACCCTGACCTTGAACAACCAGTATCTTCCGAAGGTGCGCATCAACAAGGACTTCGCGGCGCCGATCCAGAACCGCAAGCTGATGTCCCGAAAAGAGGCGGAGGCCATCCAGTTCATGAAGGAATATGTGGACAAAGGAGAATTATTCATCAACACGTTGAGTCTTCGGGAGATGATTATGTACAATACCATGTATGCGATCATGCAGCATCAGCGGGATTACTTCCTCACTGGCGACGATTCGCAACTCAAACCGATGGTCCTCAAGACTATCGCTACCGAGGTGAAGCTGGATGTCTCCACGGTCTCTCGCTTTTCCAATAGCAAGTATGTGCAGACTGATTTCGGGATTATCCCCGTCAAGCATCTCTTCTCGGAGGCTGTCAATGATGACAACATATCATCCAAGGAGATCAAGAGCATCTTGAGTCAGCTGATCCAAGGGGAAGACAAGCGCAAGCCGTTGTCGGATGAGCAGTTGTGTGCTGCTTTGAAGGAGAAGGGCTATGAGGTGGCCCGCCGCACCGTGGCCAAGTACCGGGAACAATTGAATCTTCCGGTCGCGCGACTCCGGAAGGAGTTGTAAGGATTATCCGATGTGGAATTTCTTCTTCTGGTAATCGTAAAACCCACCTTGATTGAAACGATAATAGACGGGAGCGTTGCTGCGCTCCTGACTGTCGTTGGCAACTGGTGACAGCATGCCGGAGGAGATGAATTTCTTTTGGAAGTTACGCCGGTCGAACTCGCGTTCATAGACTTCCGAGAAGAGCCTTTGCATCTCGGGCAGGGTGAAAGTGTCGTTCATGAGGAGGAAGGGGACCGGGGTCGTGATGAATAGCACATTCAAGATGAATTTGGCTTTCTTGAAAATCTCCTCATGGTCGAATGCCAACATAGGCATGTTATGGACAGGAAACCAGCAGGCCTCGGCGGCATCGTCTTTGCCCTTGACATTGATGTTCTTGGGTCTGACGATGGTGAGGAACGCCGTGGTGATGGTGCGCCCGCGCGGGTCGCGGTCCAGCTGACTGAAGGTGCCTATCTGGATAAAGGGTTTGGCCTTGAGGCCAGTCTCCTCTTTCAGCTCGCGTTGGGCGGCCTCCTCCAGGGTCTCATGTTCTTCCATGAAACCGCCGGGGAACGCCCATTGGTCTTTATATGGATCTTTCCCTCTGCGTATCAACAACATGCGAAGCTGGCTGCCGTCGAAGCTCAGGACCACATTGTCGACCGTCACGGCGGGCCGCCAATACTCATATTCGAATTTTTTCGTCTTACTCATCGTGGTTGTATTTTATTTTCCGATACAGAAATGTCCGAAAATGTTGTTCAGTATGTCATCTGTGGAGATGGTGCCGGTGAGGGTGCCCATGTCGGCGAGGGCCGCGCGGATGTCCTCCACGAGCAGGTCGGTGGGGATGCCGTCCGCGAGTCCCTGAAGGGCATTGTCTACGGACTGGCCGATGGCGCGTAGCAGATCGTAATGGCGCTCGTTGGTCAGGAGGGCGGCATCGTGGATGGCATACTGCTCCACGTATGCTGACAGGCGTTCTTCTACCAGGGCGGTCTTTGTCTTCTCCTTGGCGGAAATGCAGACCACGGGGAAGCCAGCGATCCGGTCAGGTCTCTCGGCCGCCAGGGCGATGTCGGTCTTGTTGGCAACCACCAGCACCTCTTTGTCGCTCAGGTCCACCTGCCGTCCCAAGGCATCCAGCTCATGGGTCACCTCTGCCTCCGTCTGGCGGGTGAGGTCGTAGAGGTAGAGCAGGATGGACGCCCGTTGAACGGCCTGGTAGGAGCGCTCGATGCCATATTGTTCCACCTCGTTGTCGGTGTCGCGCAGGCCTGCCGTGTCGATGAACCGGAATAACGTGCCCTGAATCGTCAGCGTATCCTCAATGGTGTCGCGCGTGGTGCCTGGCATCTGTGACACGATGGCCCGATCGTGCTGTAACAGGGCGTTCAGCAGCGTTGACTTGCCCACATTGGGTTTGCCAATGATGGCTACGGGGATGCCAGTCTTGAGCAGGTTGCCAATCTTGAACGACTGTAACAGGGTCTCCGTTTCCGCAGCGATGTTTCCCAGCAGGGAGGCCAGTTCATCGCGATCGGCAAAAGCTACATCCTCTTCACTGAAATCCAACTCCAACTCCAAGAGGGAAGCCACCTGTATCAATTCCTCCCGCAGCTGGTGTAGTTTGCGGGAGATATTGCCTTGCAACTGGTTGATAGCCAATTTGTGGGAAGACTCGCTCTGGGAACTGATCAGATCACCGACAGCCTCAGCTTGCGGCAGGTCCAGCTTGCCGTTCATGAAGGCACGCTGGGTGAACTCACCGGGATGGGCCATGCGACAACCATGTTCCATGAGCAGTTCCAGGATCTTTTTCTGGATATAGAGGGAGCCGTGACAAGAGATTTCCACCATATCCTCACCCGTATAGGAGCGAGGGGCTGCATATTTGACGATTACTACCTGGTCCAGCAGCTGCTCGCCATCGTAGAGATGGGCGAACTTGACTTGTTGGGCTGGCAACCCGGAAATGCCTGCCTCCGGGCGGAAGAGACGACCTGCCGCTTCAAAAGCAGAAGGCCCGGAAGCCCTCACAACAGCAATGGCTCCCAGACCGGGCGGTGTCGATATGGCACAAATGGTATCCATCGGTAACTCTACTTGAAACAAGGAGCAAAGATACACTTTTTTGCGCTGACATCATCCATAAAAGATGGCCATTTTTTTACTATAAAATGTTATATTTGCCATCTCATTTATTTGATTGTTCAATTATTGATAAAAACCAATAACACATTTATTAACAACTAATTATTAACCAAATCCATTTAAAATGAAAAAGATTTTATCTTTAGCATTTGCATTTTTCGCCTTTTTATGGGCTACAAATGCACAAACGTATCTTCTCAACGAAGGTTTTGAAGATCCCGCCATGGCCCTTCCTACAGGATGGACGGTCATCGATAACGATGGTGACGGCAACAACTGGTATGTGCTGAACAATTCGCAAAGCTCGGAAGGCGGCTTTGTTGTTCATACTGGTGCTGGCCACATTACTTCCGCATCATGGGCATCTGTAGCCTTGACCCCAGACAACTGGCTGATCACTCCGCAGCTCAATCTGAATGGCAACTATCTCCTCACCTTTTGGGTGGCTGGACAGGATCCTTCCTATGCCGCAGAGAACTTCTCTGTTTATGTGGCCACATCTCCTACAGTAGCAGCCTTCACTGCTACCACGGCTGTGCTTACGGGCACCAGCACCGCCACGATGACCCAATACACTGTGAATCTGTCCTCCTATAATGGACAACAGGTGTACATTGCATTCCGCCATCACAATATTTCCGACATGTTCCGTATCAACCTGGACGATGTCCAAGTGATGGAGGTTCCCTCAGACCCGACGATTGTTACCGTTGACAACATCGACTTCGGCACTCATTTTGTTGGAAACGAGGCTATTATGGCTGTCACTGTATCTGCTTACAATCTGACATCTGCTATCACGGCTTCAGCCACGGCACCTTTCACCATTTCTACCGATACGACTAACTTTGGTGCAACAGCCACTATTCCTCAAGCAGGCGGCACTCTGTATGTCAAATACGCTCCTACCGCTGCCGGTGCAAGCAATGGCACGATCACGCTGAGCGCCAATGGTCTGACGGATGTCACGATCAATGTCTCCGGTAACTGTCTGGATTGCGACAATGTTGCCTTGCCATATTCCTGCGACTTCTCTGATGCTGCCAACAATCAATGCTGGAGCATTGTGGATGCCAACAATGACGGTTCCACCTTCACGATTTCCGGTGGTGAAGCATACTATACCTACAACTCAAATAACGCTGCCAACGACTATTTGATTTCTCCCACCTTCACTTTTACAGGAACCCAGACGCTCACATTCGATTATGCTGCTTATAGCTCTTCTTTCCCTGAAATGTTTGAAGTGCTGGCCATTGGCGCCGATACCGTTGTGCTGGCAGCCTCTGAGACAGTTACCTCGGCCACTCCCCTTACGAAAGTGATCAACCTTTCAAACTTGAACGGCAACTACGCCATCGCTATCCACTGCGTGTCCGCTGCCGATATGTGGCGTTTTATTGTTGATAACTTCAGTATTCTCAATGCTAACGAGTCTATCGTAAGTGTGGATGCAACAACTCTTAATTTTGGTGTTCTCGTTGTTGGTAACACTTCCAACAATCAATTTAATATCAGCACCACAAACTTGAACGAAGCGATTACGGTAACCACCGCAGCTCCATTTTCTGTGTCTTTGGATAACACCGCTTTCAGCGCCTCAGTTACGATTCCTGCTGACACCACGTTCATTACCAATACTCCAGTTTATGTCCGTTTTGCTCCTACCTCTGCCGGATCCGTTACGGGCAATGTTGTCGTGACAACGACTAATACTGCCGACACTGTCGCCCTTGCCGGTACAGCTGTTGAATGTAATGTCATCAACCAATTCCCGTTTGTGGAAACCTTCGCCAACACCTCTCTTACACTTCCTTGCTGGAGCATTGAAGATGCCAACAATGATGGAACGACATTCTTATTCAGCACTTACGGTAGCGCTCCTGTGGCTGGTTACAACTACCATTCCACCAATGCTGCCAACGACTATCTGATTTCTCCTGAGATTGCTGTCACTGCCGGTGTCTATGGTCATGTAGACTACATGGTAAGAGGTTCTTCTTACCCTGAGAAATTCTCCATTTATGTTATCCCGGAGAATGGTACCATTGCCAATGCCGTCAATATCGTTCCTACCCAAACGGTGACGAATACGACTCCCGAGACTCAAAACTTTGACCTCGCTGCTTACAATAACCAGACTGTCAGAATCGCAATCAAAGTTGAATCCGATCCCAATGAATTTGCAATCTTTTTCCAGAACTTCGTTATCGATACGGTTCCTTCAACTCCTGAATTGACGGTGACCCCTGCTTCCATGAGTTTCACCACTATTGCTGGTATCACCTCTGATGCTCAGGTTGCTTCTGTCAGCGCCTATTCTTTGGAAAATGACATTACGATCACAGCTTCTGCCCCGTATGAAGTCTCCCTGGATGGAACCACCTTTGGTGCAACGGCTACGATCCCTCAAGCACTTGCTCTCTCTACTTCTCTCTATGTGCGTTTTGCTCCTACAACTGCCGGTGCCCAGACGGGAACGGTCACCCTTACAAGTGGTTCTTTGTCGGCTTCCATCAGCCTGAATGGCAATGCAATTGATTGCTTCACTGCTCAAGCCCTCCCGTTTGCTGAAGGTTTCGAAAGTGAACTCTCCGATTGCTGGATCAACATTGACAATGATGGAGACGGCTATTCCTGGCACGCTCAGGAAGGTACTGCAGAGAAGCCTGCTCATTCCGGCAATTACTGCTATACCTCCGAATCCTATATCAACAATCTTGGTGCTTTGCATCCTGACAACTGGTTGATCTTACCTCCATTGGCTATCCCGAGTGAAGGTGCCCATGTTAGCTGGTGGGTTGCTGCCCAAGATCCTAATTATCCAGCCGACTATTATGAGGTTAAAGTATCCACTTCCACTCCCGACATGAGTGCTTTCTCCACCGTTTATTCCGAGACCATCTCAAGTGGAGACTGGGAAGCAAGAAATGTGAATCTGGACTATGCTGGCCAGACCATCTACATCGCTTTCGTACACACCAACTGCTCCGACAACTTCAGAATGAAAATTGATGACATTAGCGTTGCCGCGGGTGTTGGCATCAATGAGTTGGATAACAACGTTTCCATCTATCCGAATCCTGCTACCGATGTGTTGAATGTGAATGCCAACTCCAACATCCAATCTGTGGAGATCATGAACATCATGGGCCAAGCTATTCAAACCATCAATGTGAACGACATGAACACTCAAATTAATACATCCAGCCTTTCCAATGGCGTTTACATGCTGAGAGTGACCACGGAGAATGGCGTTATCAACCAGAAATTCACGGTTGCCCGCTAATTCCTGACCATCATCCATTAAAAAATCCCGGTATCGCAAGATATCGGGATTTTTTTTATGAGTTTCCTAAGAAATCATAACTTCTCACTGATCACTGTCCACTGACAACTGATAACTCTTCAAAACTTCCATCACTTCCGCCCAGTCGGTTTCCGCATCAAAGCCAAACTTGTCGTCAATGCCCACGTTGAAGTAGAGCTTGTCGTCAAAGCAGGCCAATGACGTGTTGACCACTTCGGGATTCCGGTTGACATAGTCGAATGCGATGCCATCGTTACGAAATCTGTCCAGATAGGAGTCCAGCTTTTCCGGATAGCAGCTCGACCATAGGATAAGGCAGATGTCCTGACGGAAGGAGAGCTCCTGAAGTGCTTCTTTGGCCATGGGGAAGTATTCATAGCACTCTGCTTGCTCGTAACAAGCCTTGAGGATGGTGTCGTGAATGTCCACCAGAACAAAAATCTTGTCCCAGTTCTTCTCTATCTTGCGCTCAAAGGCATTTTTAAAGGCGGTGGTAATACTCATTACAGTTATAAGTTGTCAGTTGTTAGTTAGGAGTTAGAAGTTAAAGGCTAATGGCCAATAGCTAAAGGCTAACAGCAGATTACAGTTGCGGTCCGAACGGAATGAGGGCCTTGCCCTGTTCGGTGTCGCTGAAGTTCTCGAAATTTTTGATGAAGGCTGCGGCCAGCTGTTTGGCGCTCTCGGCGTAAGCAGTCTTGTCGGCCCAACTGTTCTCCGGATTCAGGATACGGTCGTCCACGTTCGTCACATGCTTCGGGATGTAGAGGTTGAACGGCTTGGCGATTTCGGTCTCGCAGTTCAGCAGTTCGCCGTTGAGGATGGCGGTGATGATGGCGCGGGTGGCCTTCAGGGAGATGCGCTCGCCGACGCCGTAGCCGCCGCCGATCCAGCCCGTGTTGACCAGGTAGGCCGTGGCGTTATGCTCATCCAACTTCTTGGCCAGTTCCTCCGCATATTTGGTCGGGTGCAGCAACAGGAAGGCTGCGCCGAAGCAAGAGGAGAAGGTCGGCTGCGGGGTGACGATACCACGCTCGGTGCCGGCCAGCTTGGCAGTGTAGCCGCTCAGATAGTAGTACATCGTCTGCTCGCGGTTCAAGACGGCCACCGGAGGCAACACGCCGAAGGCGTCGGCAGACAGGAAGATGATCTTGCTCGGATGGGTGCCGCGGGATACTGGCTTCACGATGTTGTCAATGTGATAGATAGGGTAGGAGACACGCGTGTTCTCGGTCTTGGCAGCCGAATTGAAGTCGATGTTGCCTTCGCTATCCACCACGAGGTTCTCCAACAACGCATCGCGCTTGATGGCATGGAAGATGTCGGGTTCTTTCTCTTCGCTCAGGTTGATGCACTTGGCGTAGCAGCCACCCTCGAAGTTGAAGATGCCGTTGTCGTCCCAGCCGTGCTCGTCATCGCCGATCAAGGCTCTGTTGGGGTCGGTGGAGAGCGTCGTCTTGCCAGTGCCGGAGAGGCCGAAGAAGATGGCGGTGTCGCCGTCCTTGCCCTCGTTGGCGGAGCAGTGCATGGCGGCCATGCCCTTCAACGGGAGGAAGTAGTTCATCACGGAGAAGATACCCTTCTTCATCTCGCCACCATACCAGGTGCCACCAATCAAGGCCATGCGCTCGGTCAGGTTGAAGGCCACGAAGACCTCGCTGTTCAGGCCCTGCTCCTTCCAGTTGGGGTTGGTCGTCTTGCCGGCATTCAGCACCACAAAGTCGGGCTCAAAGTCGGCCAGCTCCTGCTCGGTAGGACGGATGAACATGTTCTTGACGAAGTGTGCCTGCCAAGCTACCTCGGAGACGAAGCGCACCTTCATGCGGGAGTTCTCGTTGGCACCGCAGTAGCCGTCCATTACATAGACCTTCTTGCCAGACAACTGCTTTTGGCACAGTCTCTTGAAGTGCTCCCAGGTCTTATGGTCGATGGGCTTGTTGTCGGATCCTTTCTTGTTAGGCCCAGCCCACCAGACGTTGTCTTTCGTATTCTCGTCCATGACGATGTATTTGTCTTTGGGGGAGCGCCCCGTGAAGATGCCGGTATCGACAGACAAGGCGCCAGACTTGGTCTGGTAGGCCTTCTCATAGCCGGTGAGGGCAGGATTGGTTTCATGTTTGTACAACTCGTCGTAGGACAAGTTGTGGAAAATCTCGATCGGCCCAGTGATGCCGACAGCTTCTAGTTCTTTTTTCAGATCTTTCATATTAGGATGTTTAGGAATAATAATCGATGGTTATACCAATGAACGGATGAGTTGCTCCTCGTCGCCCGGCAGGAGGTAGATGGGCGGGATCTCGATCATGGTGAAGGCGCCGTGGCGTTGTTCGGCGCGCATCCGGACGGCCGCGCGGGCGCAGGCTACGAGCACCTGGCCGGTCAAGGCCGGATTGTTGATGGTCATGTTGAACTCGAACCGTTGGTTGTGGGTGCAGCCGCTCACGCCGTCACGTACGAGGTTGACGCCGTGGGCCACATTGTTGAGGGCATCGATGGAGGGCACGGGGATGACGTGCGTCTCATCGTGCGCAAAGTAGTCGTCGGCCAGCAGCTGTTTCTCCACGGTGGCAAAGTCGGCGTCGGGTGCCAGCTCCACATAGACCATGCGGCGGTGTATGCCGGTGCCGAGAGGGATGGTCATGGAGAGCGCATCCTTGACGCCAGGGATAGCCTTGGCGGCCACGGTATGGCCCATGCTGCGGCCCGGACCGAAGTTGGTGTAAGTGATGCCCTTAGGGGCGATGGCCTGCAGGAGGGCACGCACCATGGAGTCGGAGCCGGGATCCCAGCCGGCAGCGATGATGCTGACGGCTTGGTGCTCCTTGGCGATGGGCGTCAACTGGGAACGCAAGTCGTAGATCTGTCCGTGGATGTCGAAGCTGTCCACGGTGGCGATACCGCGCTTCAGCAGTTGAGCCGCGAAGGCGGGCACCTCACGGGTGGGGGTACAAAGCGCCACCACATCGGCATCGATGGCGTCCAGATTGTCGTTATGATGATAGATGCCGGCCAGTTGCATGTCCTCGGCGACCAGCACGGCCTGTTCCACGGCCTTTCCTATGTTGCCATATCCCAAGATGGCGATACGTGTTTGCATGTTCCTTGAATTTTAAAAATGCAAAGATAAGAAAAAAATGGGAACGGCGCACATCTGTGATTTTTCTGTTTGCATTGATGATCATGGTGACCGGAGAAATTAAGAAACTAAGAAGTTAAGAAACTAAGAGGATGTCGTCATGGTTTACCGTTTTCAACTGAAAACTGATAACTCTTCCGCGAGGGCATTGCGAAGGCCAGGACCTGCGTTTGCAGCGTGGTTTGGGGTAAGAGGGCGCCCCCTGTCATCTAAATCGTATCTTTGCCGCCCGAATTAAAATCTATATTAGTTATGATTATCCCACAGGAGAACAGTAAGGAGGCTCTCATACAACGAAAGGATATTGTTTCACAGGTGTATCGTGTTTGGACCGCAAATAATCCAAGCAAACGTGTTTACAATCGTTCTTTGAAGGATTATATTAATATTCGTTATCTTTCCATCACTGAGACTGTTCGTCATGCTGCCAAAACGTATCTGTCAACACTTGCCATGTTGCAACTGGATACCATTTTGCGCTATTCGGTCAAATACGGAAAACCGAAAGCACCAAAGAAAGGAGTGAAGAATCAGGCATCATTCACTCTGATGCAGGAGATGCGGTGCGACTTGGTCGGAATAGGAACAGTGAAAATGATGGTGGGTGTTAAAAGAACAGGGGAGAAAATACAATACTGCATCACGGCAATACGGACATAAAAAAAAGAAATCGACAGGTTGGCTCACGAAAGGTCATCGCCAAATTGTGGACGTCTGAAACGGACTGTTCCCCTATTGATTTCCAACGGCAAAAATACATATTTTTTAATATCTCCAAACAATTGGATAATTTTTTCTCTAAGGCTTCCAACTACAACTCCCCAATCGCCGGCACTAACCGGTCGATGTCGCCAGCGCCGACCGTCAGCAACAACTCCTGCGGGTGCTCGCGCAAGTAGGGGATGAGCTCCGACTTCTGCAACAAGAGCTTGTCAGGCTGCGTGACCATGCCCAACAGCCACTCTGAGGTGATGCCCTCCATGGGCAACTCGCGCGCCGGGTAGATGGGCAACAGGATGACCTTGTCGGCCTGCGACAAGACCTTGGCAAACTCGGGCCCGAAATCGCGGGTGCGACTGTAGAGATGCGGCTGGAAGATGCAGGTCAGCCGACGTTCCGGGTAGAGCTTCCGCACTGCCGTCAGCACCGAGTTGATCTCCTGCGGATGGTGCGCGTAGTCGTCAATGTAGATGAAGTCAGGGCGCTCCACGACATACTCGAAACGGCGCTTCACCCCGGAGAAGGTGGCCAGCTTGTCGCGGATGATGGCCTCTGGCACTCGGTCGGTATGCCGCACCGCCGCGATGGCCGCCGTGGCATTCAGCACATTGTAAAGCCCATTGGCCCGCAACCTCAAGGCTTTCCACTCCCCATCAGGCATCCGCAAGTCGAAGGTCAGCAGGTTGGGCTTCACATCCACATGGTAGGCATAATAGTCGGCCTCTGGCTGGAACCCGTAGGTCACCTTGTCGGGATGGGTCAGCAGGTGGGCAATGGAGTGTTCCACGATGAGATGACGGCTCTGTCTCCCGAACTGCCCGAAGGCCTCGATGAGATTCTCCCGCGTGCCGTAGATGTCGAGATGGTCGGCATCCATGGAGGTGATGACGGAAGCAGCGGGATGAAGGGTCAAGAAGGAACGGTCGTACTCGTCAGCTTCCACCACCGCCCGCTGGGGCTGGTCGTCATAGACGAAGTTGCTGCCGAAGTTTTTGGCGATGCCGCCGATGAAGCCCGCGACAGGCACTTGTGGCGACAGCAAATGGGCCACCATGGAGGTGGTGGTCGTCTTGCCATGCGTGCCCGCCACCGCAAGGGTGGGATGGTCTTCCGTCAGCATCCCCAGCACCTCGGAACGTTTGTACATCCGGATTCCCTTGGAGAGAAAATACTGATACTCGGCATGGCTCTTCGGCACCGCCGGGGTCACCACCACCATATCGACCTGCGCAGGGATCTTCGTACAGTCCTCCTCATAGTGAATGATCGCCCCCATCTGGGAAAGACGCTCGGTGATGGGGGAGGGGGTCAGGTCATAGCCATGCACGGTGGCGCCGCGCAACATGTAATATTGGGCAAGGGCGCTCATGCCGATGCCCCCGATACCTAAAAAATATAGGGTCTTATTGCTCATAAATCAGAAAAACGGTTCTACGGTTCTTGGCGCGTCCGACCGCCGTGCTGTTGTCAGCGATGGGCTGCGACTCGCCATAGCCTTTGTAACGCAGCCGGTTGGCAGGGATGCCCTTGCTGATGACCAGGTCATAGACCGCCTTGGCACGGTGCTCCGACAAGATCTGGTTGTCTTTGTCGTTGCCCACATCATCGGTATGGCCCTGGATCTCAACCTTGACCGTCGGGTTGTCGCGCAGGAACTCCACAAAGAGGTTGATGATGACCTGCGAGGCTTGGGTCAGCTCGTAGGAGTTGGTCTTGTAGTAGATGTCCTTCAGATCGCACACCTTGCCCGTCTCGATGGACTTGATCTCCGCATCTTTGGTGATGATGGGCTGGGTGGCAATCTGCTCGGGGGTGATGACCTGCGCGTCATAGGAGTGGCCCTCCTTCTTCACGGTTACGATCAGCGGGGCGGCATCCTCCTTGGGCACCTCGGTGGCCACGGCATACTGCTTGTTGTTGTTGCTGACGACGCCCGTGGCGATGACCTTGGCCGCCGTGTCGCGGATCTCGACCACAGCATTCTCCAACTCATCGTCATCGACTGTGACAGTGCCCTTCACGATGAGCATCTTGTGAGGACGCGCATCCTCGTACAATTCAAATTCATAGATATTCCAGTCGTGGTTCTCATACTGGTTGGAGGAGAAGTATCCGGTAGCACCATCAAGACTGACGAAGAAATCCACCTCGTCATGCTCTGTGTTGATGGGGAATCCGATATTGACGGGATCGCTCCACTTGCCCTGCGCATCGAGTTTGGAGTAGTAGATATCCTGCCCTCCAATGCCGTCAAAGCCGGAGGAGGAGAAGTAGAGGGTCTTGCTGTCGGTGTGCAGGAAGGGGGAGCGCTCATCGCCCGCAGTGTTGATCTTAGGCCCCAGATTGATAGGCTTGCGCCATGAACCGTCGCTGTTGCGCTGGGAGTACCAGATGTCGGAACCCCCGAAGCCGCCGGGACGGTCGGACGCGAAGAAGAGGATCTTGCCATCAGAGCTCAAGGAGGCCTGCGACTCCCACGTGTTGGGGTTGTTGATGTTGCTGCCCAGACTCTTAGGCTCGGTCCATTCGTCACCGATGCGCTCGGAATAGTAGAGGTCGTAGTTTTGATAGACGATTCCTCTGCTGTCGTTGGTGGGCATCAGGCGGGTGAAGATGAGCAGGTCGTTGGTGATGTTGATGGTGGGACTTCCCTCACTCTTGGAGTGGTTGAAAGGGTCGGGGAGTGGCGCACCGGTCTGGAAGCGGCCGTTCTTCAGCTCGCTCTGGGAGAAGAACTCCCGCCGCTCAGTCTCGCCATCGCCAGCGCCAAAGGCATTCTGCACCGGCACCTCCTTACGACGGGTAAAGTAGAAATAGGCGCCATCGGGAGAGAGGGTGCCCAGATATTCGTCATACTGGGTGCTGATGCCCGCCACCGGCTTAGGATCAAACGGGACGGGATGATTCAAGATGTTGTCGTAGAAACGGGCTTTCCGGATGATCAGCTGTGCCTCCGACAGCTTGGCCGTGTCGGTAATCTTGGTGAAGAGATCCGGATTGTCCACAATGACAGAAGCAAACTTGATGGCCTCCGAGAACATCTCGTT
>JAFYEU010000074.1 GCA_017544105.1 Bacteroidales bacterium | reverse complement strand
TCGGGCACCGCGCACACACCGATGTTCGACTTGTTGGTGCTGTACGCGAAGTCCGTCACCTCCGCCTTCGTGTTGGAGATGCAGTTGAACATCGTGGTCTTACCCGAGTTCGTCAGTCCTACTATGCCGCATTTGAGTCCCATAGGTTCTTATTTGCTTGTTTGTTTTTTTTTGTGACCCCCATACTGCGCTGCGCTTGTATGGGGTTAATTGCGCTTCGCGCGTTTTGCCTCTTCGAGGCTGCTTAATAAATATTAGTTAACTGCCAACCAATCAAAAGCCCAGAAGCACATCCTCCACATGGTCCACTTCGGGCAGATACTGCTTGAGGGTCTGCTCCACGCCGTTTTTGAGGGTCATCTTGGCATGGGGGCAGGTACCGCAAGCACCCTGCAGCTTCACCTTCACCACGTTGTCCGGAGTCAACTCAATGAACTCGATATCTCCTCCATCTTGTTGAAGATAAGGCCGTATTTGTGTGATGATAGAGCGAACTTTCTGTTCCAGTGTCGGATTTTCCATAGCGGTATTGATTGATTTGAAAACGGGGGCAAAAATACAAAAATTTGGATATACTCAAAAGTATTTTTTGGACCACGAGGGAGAATTAAGAAACTAAGAAATTAAGAAACTAAGCAGACGGAGGCTTCATGGTCAAGGTTCAAAGTTCAATGTTCCAGGAAAGACCACAAAGGACACAAAGGGGCTTTAACCACAAAGGCACAAAGGGCACAGAGGATCTTTAACCACAAAGAGCACAAAGGACACAAAGGGCACAAAGGTTCTTTAACTACGAAGGCACAAAGGGCACAAAGTGGGGCGGAGGGATTTATCGGGCGTGTTGGACTTCACGGCGGGAGGAGGTCTGGCTCCAGATCACACCCAACACCACAATCACAATGCCTATGAACTTCTGAATGGACAGAGCCTCTTGTCCGAGAGCGGCGGCGAAAAGGATGGTCACGATGGGGATGGCATTGGTGAAAACCGTCAGCTTGGTAATGCCGATATGCTTGGCGGCATACGAATAGAGCATGTAGGCGCCGGCAGAACAGAGGATAGCCAGACAGCAGAGTGAAAAGATAGCCTGTGCGCTCCACTGTATTTCAGGCCAAGACTTGAGGTCAAAGATCAAGACGAAAGGCAGATAGAAGAAGATAGCGATGAAGTTCTGATAGGTCGTGATAGTGACGGGGCTATAGTTCTTGGCCAGCAATCGCGAAAGCAGCACGCTATAGCCGCCCGCGGAGAAAAGCGCGATACAGAGCAGGAGGAGTCCCTTGACCGTAAACTCGAGTTGTCCTTCCCCGGAGAAGGTCATGATGCAGATACCCACAATGGAGACGATGGCACCGAGGAGCAGGTTGAGACGCAACTTCTCGCCATCGACGAAATGCATGGTGACGGCCACCACAATAGGGATCAGCGCAATGATGACGGCCGCGAAGGAGGCACTGGAATATTTGAGACCGAAATCCTCTCCCACAAAGTAGAGGAAGGGTTCAAAGAGGGCCAGCAAGAGGAACCATTTCCGGTCTTCCCCGGCTATTTTCTGCAGTTTTCCTTGAATCTTGAAAAAGGTCAGGAAGATGGCCGAGGCAATCAGCAAACGGAAAAACACGATGGTAAAGACGGGGAAGTTCGCATTGAGCAGCAACTTCGTCCACACAAAGCTTGCGCCCCAAAAGAGCATCGAAAAAGAAATTGCAATATAGCCGTAGGTTGATCGCTTCATTTTTATTATTTTCGCGGCGGCAAAAATAAAAAAAACATCCTATTACAATATTAGTTAAAAAAGCTCGTTTTACCTGAGTGCAAACCATCCCTATATGAAGAAAAAAACTTCTACTTTTTTAACCCTGCTGACACTATTCTTCGCCTTTGCCGGCTGTCATCGCACCGACCTCACCCCAGCATACATACAGATCACCTACGAGGATATCAACAACTGTTTTGATGTCTCCAACTTCAACGAATCACACGGTCTCACCTTCGACTCCGAGCAGTTGAGCGCGCTGCAGAAGCACAACTTCACGCATTGCAACGTGTATGTCAACAACAAGAACCTGGGATGTTGGCAGGTACCTTGCAAGGTGCCTGTATTGGATATCGTGGATGGGGATTCGGTCTCATTAGTGCTCCTGCCGGCTTTCAGGATGACGGGCATGGACAACACCGTGACTGGCTATCCGTTCATCAACACGTTACGTCAAAAGGTGTTGTTAAAACGGGGACAGACCTATTCGGTATCCGACAATCCGCCCACCTACGTGTACAGCAACTACGCCTCGTTCCCTTTTTTGGAGACCTTTTCCAACACCTCTCCCTTCACCCCTACTGACACGGCCAACAGTACGCTCACCTTCGTGCCCACGGTGGTAGAAGGACGTACGGCAGGCGAGATCATCCTCGGTGGTGCTAACGGACAGAGTTTTGACGTGACCTCCTCCACCTTCCGGGTGCCAGCACGCAACTACTATGTGTTTCTGGAGGTGACCTACAAGACGGAAGGCAACCTGGAGATTGGCGTCAAGCTCTCCACCGCCTACCGCCCGTTTGAAGTGCACCAGATTGGCGGCATCTTCCCCTCTAACGGAGAGTGGAAAACCATCTACTTCAACCTGGGCAGCACTGTTTATGCCAACCATTATACAGGAGGGGACTTCAGCGACATTAACCTGGTACTTACGGGTGTTGGAAGTCCTGACAAAGAAACCCATTATTACATTGACGACATCAAAGTCATTTACATTCCAAGGGCTTAAGACGACATGAACAAGAACAAACTGAGACTTCTTTATCTTGCCACAGACATTTTGGCGGCTGCACTCTCCTGGATCTGTATTTACATTTTCCGGAAAATGGTCGGGGAAGGTGCCGACCTCTCGACCATACGTCTTGCCATGGCCAGCGACCATAAATTCCTGCTTGGCCTCTTCGCCTGCCCCTTTTACTGGATTGTGCTACACACCTTATCCGACTATTACAGCAAGATTTACAAGAAGTCGCGTTTGGACGAGCTGGTCAGGACCTTTGCCATCACCATCATCGGCACGCTGCTCTTTTTCTTCATCTTCATTTTGGATGACATCATCCAGACGCCTAACGACTATCTCAAGTATTTCTTCTGTCTCTTCACGAGCCAGTTCTTGCTGACCTACATTCCGCGTCTATGCATCACCACCAATATCAACCGGAAAATCCACAACGGCATCATCACCTTCCCGTCCATCATCACCGGCAGTGACGATATAGCCCTGCAGACTTACAACCGGGTGATGCAGCAGAAGCCCCGTTCCGGCAGCAACATCATCGGATATGTCAAGATTGACGAGCATAGTGAGGACAAGCTAGCGGGCAAGGTCCCCTGTCTGGGCACGCTCTCCTCGCTGTCAGAGATCATCACCGCCAACCCCATAGAAGAGATCATCATCGCCCTGCACAATGGGCAGCGCAAATATATCGACCAGATCATCACGGTAGCGCACACGCAGCACCAGATCACCATGACCTTGCTGCCTGGCACACAAGACCTGCTGATGGGTTCCGTCAGGACTGCTCACGTGCTCAGCGAACCATTCATCACCATTTCACCCAAATATCTGAATGTGTGGCAGAGCGTCATCAAACGCGGGTGCGACATCCTGATCTCGTTGATCGCAATGATCATCCTCTCCCCGCTCTACCTCATCCTCGCCATCATTGTCAAGTGCACCTCCCCGGGACCAATTTTTTACAAGCAGGAGCGTATCGGCCTGCATGGCAAGCCCTTCAACATCATCAAATTCCGTTCCATGTATGTGGATGCTGAGAAAGCGGGACCCATGCTCTCCTCCAAAGAGGACAACCGCATCACCAAGATCGGACGTTTCATGCGCCAGTACCGCTTGGATGAGACGCCCCAGTTCTTCAATGTATTACGAAATGACATGTCGCTGGTGGGCCCGCGTCCGGAGCGACAATACTATATCGACAAGATCGTGGAACGCGCCCCCTACTACACCCTATTGTTGGATATCAAGCCCGGCATCACCTCCTGGGGCGAGGTCAAGTACGGCTATGCCGAAAATGTGGACGAGATGATCGAGCGCCTCCGCTGGGATCTGCTCTACATTGAGAACATGTCGCTGCAGATGGATGTCAAGATCTTGATTTACACGGTCTTGATTATATTAAAGAGAGAGGGGAAGTGAAACCTAAACAATTAATAATTAATAGATTATAGTTAGTGATTCAAGGCTAATGGCTAATAGCTAACAGCCAAAGTTTATAGTTAATAGATAATAATTGTCTGATAAGGGCGCAACACCCCTATAATCAAAGTCAAAGTCATAGTTCACAGTCAAAGTCAAAGTTCAAAGTCATATGAAAAACCTATTCATCTTTTTAGGCATTTTGCTTTTCTGTTTGGGCCTGCAGGCGCAGGAAATCAGCAAGAACGGCGGTCTCACCAAAGACCAGCTCAAGACCATCCAGTCTTCATACAAGGCTTCCGGCGCCGACAAGGCATTGCGCAATGCGGTGACTGGTAACGACATCAGCAAGCTGGCGCGCAACTACGAGAACGCCACCGCTTTTGACGACCATTTCTCCAACACCGTGCCTTCCAAGGCCATCACGGACCAGCAGTCTTCCGGCCGTTGCTGGATGTTCACGGGCATGAACGTGCTTCGTTCCAAGGCTATCGCCAAGTATAACCTGCCGGGCGACTTCCAGTTCTCGCAGTGTTACACCTTCTTCTGGGATCAGCTGGAGAAGTCGAACCTCTTCCTGCAAGCCATCTTGGACAACCGCACCAAGTCGATGGAGGACGAGACTGTGAAATGGCTGTTCCAGAACCCGCTGAGTGATGGCGGACAGTTCACGGGCGTGGCCAACCTGGTGACCAAATACGGCATCGTCCCGAAAGATGCGATGCCAGAGACCTACAGTAGCAACCATACCTCCCAGATGGCCAGCCTCATCAAGTTGAAATTGCGCGAGGACGCTTTGATACTCCGCGACATGGCCAACAACAAAAGCACTACCGAGCAGATGCTGCAAGACAAGAAGATCGAGATGCTGCAGACCATCTACCGAATGTTGGTCTTCACCTTGGGTGAGCCACCAACCCAGTTCACCTGGACCCAGCGCGACAGCAAGGGCAATGTGGTCAGCACCGACACCTACACCCCCTGGACCTTCGCCGAGAAGTTTGCCAACGAGGACTTCTCCCAATACTATATGGTCATGAACGACCCCACCCGCGAATATTATAAGGTATATGAGATCCAGTACGACCGCCACGTCTATGACGGCGAGAACTGGAAATACCTCAACCTGCCCGTGGAGGAGATTGCCAACATGGCCATCGCCTCCATCAAAGACAGCACCATGATGTACTTCTCCTGCGATGTGGGCAAGTTCCTCGACCGCGAGAAAGGCTACTTGGATGTCAACAACTTTGACTACGGCTCTTTGTTCAACACCACCTTCGGCATGAACAAACGGCAACGGGTCTCCACCTACGCCAGCGGCTCTTCACACGCCATGACGCTTTGCGCTGTGGATCTGGACCAGAACGGCAAACCGCTGAAGTGGATGGTGGAGAACAGCTGGGGTAACAAATCCGGGCACAACGGTTTCCTCATCATGACCAACGAGTGGTTCAACGAATACATGTTCCGCCTGGTGGTGGAGGCCAAGTACATCCCCGCCAAGACCCTGAAGCTCTTCGACCAGAAAGCCATCCAACTGCCCGCTTGGGATCCGATGTTCGCACCGGAAGAAGACTGATAGTAAAAGATAACAGTTGATAATTCATGGCTAACAGCTAACAGCTAACGGCTAATAGCCAACAGTCAAAGTTCACAGTTTCTTGGGTGGTAGGTTAAACTTTTGTTTCCAAAAATAATCAAGTCACTCATCTAAAAAAATCAAGAATGAAAAAAATATTGTTCATCTGTTTGTTCATCATGGCAATTGGATCTGTGTTCGCGCAGAATCCGGATGCTATTTGCGGCATATATCACTCCAAGGATCCTTTTTCCAAAGAAGGTTCTCAATGTCAGATCTACAAGGCAGCCGATGGCACCTACGAGGCCAAGGTGGTGTGGGTAGAAAACCCAAAGAAAAAGAACCAATTGGGGTTAGTGTTCATGACCGGTCTCAAATACAACGCCAAGGAGAACGAATACCAAGGTGGCAAATTGAAATACCCGGGCAAGTCGGGCACCTACAAGACCTACATCCGGCTGACCAACGAGAATAAGACGATGAAGATGCGTGGCTACTTAGGGGTATCCCTCTTCGGCATGACGGTGGACTGGACGAGGGAGAGTTCCATACGGGAACAAAAATAGGGATTGCCTGCCACGAGACAGATCCTCAACAGACTAAAAAAAACGCGACGACCTATGGTTGTTCGCGTTTTTTGCATGATTGTGCACAATGGGGGCAGTCCATGCCACAGCCGCAGCCGCAATCCACCACACCCTGCCGGGCATGGCGCACACGACGGGCCACCCGCACAACGGCATAGATAACCGCCGCCGCTATAATCACTATTACGATAACCAGTTGCCAGTTCATACTCTTGGTCATTTATTCATGGCACTTTCCGGTGCACTTGCTTTGAGGCGTCTCGAATTCCAAGGTGGCATGCGAGATCCCATGCTCTTTCAACTCATGCTTGAGGTGTTCCTTGATCTCTTCCATCTTGTCCAACTCATCCACCAGAATATGGGCGGTGAGGGCATTCTCGGTGGTGCTGATAGCCCAGATATGGAGATGATGCACACCCTTGACACCATCGGCCTGCCCTAACAGTGAAACCACCTGGTCATAGTTGACATGCATGGGCACACCATCCAGGGATAGGCGGATGCTGTCACGCAACAGTTCCCACGAAGCAAAGACGATGACGACTGCCACCACCAGCCCGATGATGGGATCCACGATATACCAACCGGTGAAGTAGATGAGGATACCGGAGACCACCACGCCTATGGAGACCAGCGTATCTGCCAACATGTGCAAATAGGCGCCCTTCACGTTCAGGTCGCGCTTTTGATCCTTCATGAACAGCCACGCGGTGATTCCGTTAATCACCACACCGATGGCTGCCACGATGGAAATCACTTCACCCTGGATAGGCTCCGGATGGATGATCTTGCGGACGCTCTCGACGACAATCAGGATGACCGCCACGCCCAAAATCAAGGCATTCAGCAACGAGATGAGGATGGTGCTCTTCTTATAGCCATAGGTAAACTTGCGCGTGGCCAAAGAATCCGACAACTTAAAAGCAATCAGAGCCAGCACCAAGCTGACCACATCGCTCAAGTTATGACCCGCATCGGAAAGGAGCCCCAAGGAGTGAAATCCAAATCCCGCAATCGCCTCCGCCAGCACATAGACAATGTTCAGCGTGATGCCGATGATGAATGCGCGGTTCAGAGAGGTGATCACATGGCTATGGTCATGATGATGATGACCATGCGCATGATGCTCGTCATGTTCCTCATGATGATCATGTTCGTGGTGATGTGCATGGCTCTCACAGTGATCATGCCCGTGAGTATGCTCATCCAGTTCTAACTCTTTATCTTCAATATGTTCAGACATAATACAGAATTTACAACAACATGCCAATCTGATAGATCAGGAAGCAGACCAGCCAGGCGACAGACGTGTTATAGAACACGGTAAAGGCTGCCCATTTTCCACCGGCTTCCTTGTAGACTGCCGACACTGTGGCCACGCAGGGCACGTACAGCAGGATAAAGATCATGAAGCAGATGGAGACCAAGGGGGTAAATATCGGTTGTCCCTTGAGCTTCCCGGAGGGCCAGGTCTGTTCATGGATGCTCTTCTGAAGGGCCGCGGAGTGCTCGTCGGCATCTGTGGATGTATGATAGAGCACGCCCATGGAGGAGACTACAATCTCCTTGGCGGCGAAACCGGTCAGCAGGGAGACGCTCATCTTCCAGTCGAAGCCCAACGGACGGAACACTGGAGAGATGACCTTTCCGATGCGTCCGAGATAGGAGTTCTCCGTCTGCACGATGGTGCGGTCGAGCGTCAACTGGCCAATCGTCTCTGCCTTGACAGCCTCATCCATCGTCTCATCCGCTTCCACCTGTTCTATCTGAGCCGTATAGCGATCGATTTGCGGGCTATGTTGCGGGAAGTACTCCAACGCCCAGATGATGATGGTGGCGACGAGGATGACGGTACCCATCTTTTTGAGGTACTGCACGCTCTTGTCCCACATGTGAATAACCGCATTCCGGAAAGTCGGGATACGATACGGCGGCAGTTCCATCACGAACTGGTCGGAATCATCTTTAAACGAGATTCTCTTCATCAGCAGGGAGGTAAGGATGGCCGCCACCACGCCCAAGAGATAGATACCCGTGAGTATCAATCCTTTGTACAAGCCCGTCACAAAGACACCTTGGGCCGACGAGGTGAAGAGGGCGGAGATGAGCAGCAGATATACGGGCAGGCGGGCCGAGCAAGACATGAAAGGCACCGTGATGATGGTCAGGATGCGGTCCTTGCGGTTCTCGAGGGTGCGGGTGGCCATGATCGCGGGCACGCTGCATCCGAAACCGATGATATACGGGATAAACGACTTGCCATGGAGGCCCATCTTGTGCATCAGCTTATCCATGATGAAGGCGGCGCGTGCCATGTAGCCAGTATCTTCCAAAATAGAGATGAAGAAGAAGAGGATCAGGATATTAGGCAGAAATGAGCAGACCCCGCCGACACCGGCGATGATGCCGTCCACGAGCAGATCCTTGAGGATGCCATCGGACATCACCCGCGAGATGGTACCGCCCAGCCAGCCGAAGAACGACTCCAGCCATTGCTGCGGATAGGCCCCCAAGATAAAGGTCATCAAGAACATAAAGCAAAGGAAGAAGATGAGGATCGGGAAGCCGAGCCATTTGTTGGTGATGAACTTATCGACGGTGTAGGCACGTTGCTTACTGCGGTCCTTGCCAATGGTATAGGTCTCGGCCAAGGCACCCCGGATAAAGCCGTATTTGGCGCCGGAGATGACCGTGGCTGCATCTTCGTGGTAACATTTCTCCAGTCGGGCGCGCTGTTCGTGGGCCTCTCTCTTCAAAGTCTCGATCTCGGAATGTTCCGAGAAGTCCTGGATGGTGGTCTCGTCATTCTCCAAGAACTTGATGGCAATATATCTGGTCGGGTATTCGGTATCGTATCGGGAATCCTTTTTGATAATCTCCTTCAGGATATCTATACTCTTCTCGATTTCTGTACCATAGTTGATATGAATATGTTTGGAGTTCTCCTCCAGATTCTCATAAATCTCCACAATCATCCGCATCACCTCTTCAATGCCGGAGCCTTTCGAGGAGATGGTCGGCACGATGGGGAAACCCAGCATCTTGCTCAGGGCCGCCAGATCCAAGGTGTCGTTATTTTTCTCCAGCTCATCATACATATTGAGGGCCATCACCATCGGCATGTTCATGTCGATGAGTTGGGTAGTGAGGAAGAGGTTGCGTTCGAGATTGGAAGCATCCACGATATTGAGCACCACATCGGGGTGGTTGTCGAAGATATGCTTGCGCACATAGAGCTCTTCGGGGGTATAGTCGGTGAGCGAGTAGGTGCCGGGCAGATCGACAATGCGGATGGTATAGTCGTGGTATTTGAAATAGCCTGTCTTGGAATCGACGGTGACGCCGCTGTAATTGCCCACCTTCTCGCGCATGCCCGTGGCGTGGTTGAAGAAGGAGGTCTTGCCGCAGTTTGGATTGCCCACGAGCGCCACAGAGATAGTCTTGCCCTTCTCACCCAAAATGCGCCGGGTCTCCTCCGTGATAGTGCCGTTGAAGGTGTAGTTGTCGGCCACCTCTTTCTCCAGCGGCACCACCTCTATATGTTCGGCCTCAATGCGGCGCAGGGAGACATGGCTCTGCATGATTTCGTACTCAATGGGGTCGTGTAGCGGGGCATTCTTGATGACCTTCACCTTCTCGCCACGCACGAAGCCTAACTCCATGAGGCGGTGTCTAAAACCGCCGTATCCACTGAGTTTGACGACAACACACTGCGAGCCTGTCGGCATATCCACCAGTCTAAGTCTCTGTTCTTCCATAATATAGTTTGGGTAGATTACTTCTTTTTACAATCGGCAAAGATGCTACATTTACCACTCCAGAGGCATCCCCAAAAATGGTGATTTACAGACAAAAACATCCCCACAAGCACCTACTGAAACCGTGCGCTAGCGTTGCAGCACCACCTTCGTCGTGCCGCCCCTCTGATCCTTGACGATGTAGAGTCCATTAGGCAGTCGGCTCAGGTCCAGCCATGATCTGCCAGGTTCAACCTCCTGTTGTTCAACCATCTGCCCCTGGGCATCAAACACGGATATGACCGAGGGTTCATCCACCTCAACAGAGACAAGGCCGGCTGCAGGATTAGGCGAGACATGCAAAGGATTCATTTCGGGAGTATGAATGGCACTGACGATGTCTTCGCCCTTGAAAAAGCGGCAGATGACATCCATATAGGCGACATCATATTGTTGAGCGCTATGGTACCAGCTATGGGCACCGCCCAGCACCTTCAGCAGTTGCAGGTCCGTGCCGCAGTTGTACGTATAGTGCACAAAACGGAGACCGTCGTCATGAAGATCAGGGAGCGTGTCGATGACAGGTTCTCCGGAGCAGTTGTTGGCTGTCTGCCAATAGTCGAGGATCGCCTCCACCCCAAGTCCCAAGGTGGCTCCGAACACGGTCGAGCTACCATTGTATCCCACCACATAGTCTTGGGTACCATGAACATGGAGCATCCGGACGGGTACCACCGGGGTCTCCAGCGACATGGGCTGGGCAATCAGTCCGCTGACAGGGGCGCAGGCGGTGATGCGGTCACCATGCTCTATGGCCATGCGGTGGGTCATAAAGCCGCCCATGGAGAAGCCTGTAAAGAAGACGCTGTCAGGGTTCAGGTCATATTGTATGGTCAGGGTGTCCAGCAAGGCCAACAGAAAACCCACATCATCGATGTTGCTATTGGACAGTCCCGCGCTCCACATAGTGCCGATTCCCTGATTCAGGGCTTGGGGCACGACGATGGCCCAACCCAGCTCGTCCGACAACTCGGCAAAATGATACTCTTGGTCACAAGGAACAATCTGGACCGTCAGGCCATGAAGATAGAACATCACCGGGATGCTTCCCGTTCGGCTGGCAGGAGTGTGGATGATGTATTCACGTTCTTGGTTTTGCCAGGTAAAATGCTGGACTTGTGCTGTGAGGAGGTTCAGACCCATCGTCAAAACCAAAGCGCTGATTATCAATTTTTTTTGCATACTATGGATTTATTTCAGGAATAACAAAGATTTAAGAACCTTACGACAAGGTCATGGATTCCGCTGGGGTCAGGCCGGATTCACCAGGGCGAGGCTGATGCGTTTACGGTCCAGCTCGACACCCACCACGCGTACGGTCACCTTTTGGTTCAAGTGCACCACATCGGAGGGGTGGTCGATGCGATGGTCGGCGAGTTGGCTGACGTGGATCAGTCCGTCTTGGTGCACGCCCACATCGACAAAGCAGCCGAAGTTGGTGATGTTGGTGATGATGCCGGGGAGTATCATGCCAGGGGTCAGGTCCTCCATCTTATGGACATTCTTGTCGAACTCGAACATCTCGAAGTGGGTACGCGGGTCGCGGCCGGGCTTCTCAAGTTCCTTTTGGATGTCGGTCAGGGTGGGCAGGCCCACCTTGTCGGTCACGAACTCCTCGAGTCTCAGCTGTTTGCGTAATTCTGCACTCTTCATCAGCTCGGGCACGGAGCAGCCGCAGCTGGCGGCCATCTTTTCGACCACGGGATAGCTTTCAGGGTGCACGGCGCTACTGTCGAGGGGGTTCTGGGCGTTGCGGATACGCAGGAAGCCAGCGGCCTGTTCAAAGGCCTTGGCGCCGAAGCGGGGCACCTGTTTAAGCTCCTCGCGGCTGGCAAAGGCGCCGTGTTCATTGCGATAGGAGACGATATTCTGCGCCAAGGCCGGGCCCACGCCGGAGACATACGACAGCAGCTCCTTGCTAGCGGTGTTCAGCTCCACGCCCACTTGGTTGACGCAGCTCTCCACGGTCGTGACCAGGCTCTCTTGGAGACGTTTCTGGTTGACATCGTGCTGGTACTGCCCCACCCCAATGGCTTTCGGGTCGATCTTGACGAGTTCGGCCAGGGGGTCCATGAGGCGGCGGCCGATGGAGACGGCACCGCGCACCGTCACATCATAGTTGGGGAACTCCTCCCGCGCCACAGGAGAGGCGGAATAGACGGACGCGCCGCTCTCGTTGACCATATAGGCTTTCACGTCACGTTCAAAGGGGATGTATTTGACAAAGTGCTCTGTCTCTCGCCCCGCGGTGCCGTTGCCGATGGCGATGGCGTCCACTCTATATTGGGACACAAGTCGTTTGAGCTTATCGGAGGCGAGCTTGTACTGCGCCACGGGCGGGTGCGGGTAGATGGTCTCGTTGTACAGCAACTTCCCTTGCGGGTCCAGGATGACGACCTTGCAACCCGTGCGGAAGCCAGGGTCGATGGCCAGGGTTGTCACCTGTCCTAATGGTGCGGCCATCAGCAGCTGACGGGCATTGTCGGTGAAGACCTTGATTGCCTCCGTATCGGCCTTCTCCTTATAGAACTTGCGCATCTCCGTTTCCATCTGGGGTTGGAGAAGGCGCTTATAGGCATCCTGGGCAGCCATCCAGAGTTGTTCGGCGCAGTTTGAATTGTTGCGAATCAGCTTGCGACGGATGGCGGCAAGTGTCTTCTCTTCGTCAGGGGCGATGGTGAGGCGGAGGATGCCTTCCTCTTCGCCACGCAGCATGGCCAAGATACGATGGGAAGGAGCCTTCGGCAGGAACTCGCTGGCGTTGTAGTAGATCTTGAACTTCTCGTTCTCATCCACCTTATCCTTCACCTGTTTGGTGGAGATTCGGCTATGCTGGCGGAAGGTGTTGCGCAGCATGGCACGCAACTGGACGTTCTCACTCAGACGCTCGGCGAGGATGTCGCGCGCGCCCGCCAGGGCAGCCTCTTCATCGGGCACATCCTTACTGGGGTTGATGAAAGGCTTGACGGTCTTGACCATATCCACCGCCTGCTGGCGGGAGAGGATCTTCGCCAACGGCTCCAGGCCACGCTCCACCGCCACCGAAGCACGGGTCTTGCGCTTGGGACGGAATGGCAGGTAGAGGTCCTCCAGTTCGCTCATCGAGTCGGCCGACTGTAGTTGCGCTTCCAACTCCGGAGTCAGCTTGCCCTGTTCACGAATAGAGTCGAGGATGGCAGCACGCCGTTTCTCCAGCTCCATCAGACGGGCGTACATATTCTTGATCTGTTCAATCTGGACCTCATCCAGACTGCCGGTCGCTTCCTTACGGTATCGGGAGATAAAGGGTATGGTGGCACCTCCGTTGAGAAGATCCAACGTATTGCGCACCTGCTCCTCCTGAAGGTTTAAGGTCAGTGCTATCTTTCTTACAAAATCCTGAATATCCATATCAAAAAATCAAAAATCTTCCGCTCTCCCACCCAGGCAGAATAGCGAAAGATAATTATTCATATCAATAAAACTATTATCGTATCAGAATCAGCTCGCCCTCCCGCACATAATAATAGGTCGGGTCGGCGTACTTGGCATAGGTGATGCGCCACACATAGACACCCGTCTGCACGGGTTTGCCATTGACCGTGCCATCCCAGCCCAATTCGGTGCTGTTGGTGACAAAGAACAACTCTCCTGTGCGGTTATAGATCTCCAGTTGGTAATAGGCCACATCATTGACCACGGGTTGGAAGATTTCGTTGTTTCCGTCATGGTTTGGGGTGAAGGAGTTGGGCACCCAGAGGGCGAAGTTGTCCACCACCGGCACGATCATGGTGGTGTCATCGGCACAGCCGTCGCCGTTGGTTACGGTAAGACGCACCAACATATTCTCGCTATTGATGACATGATAGGCATGGACAGGATCGGTGTCATAGGCGGTACCTCCATCTCCAAAAAGCCACTGATAGTTGGTTATGTTATCCCCTTCCGATAGATTGAAGAAAGACACAGGTTGTCCATTCTGGGCCTCATCAGGGGTAAAGGTGAACGCTGCGTGAGGGTAGTCGGCCACATGTATGGCATGGGTCAGCAAGATGGAGTCGCTACATCCCGGAGCTGTGGAGAGCCACAGGTTGACATCGTAATAGCCGAATTCCGAGAGGGTTAGATGGGCATTGTTGGTAGAGTCTGTGATGGTGAGCGTGTCATTCGTCAGGGTCCAGGCAATCTGGCAATTGTCAGGCATATTCTGCGTGCTGAGCACCACTGGCAGTGGAGCGCAGCCGAAAGTTGGGGTTATGATAGGGTTAGCGACAGGCTGTTCGGTAATTTCGACTTTGATTTCTGCTGTATCTGCCATACAGCCCCAGTAGTCAACGGCTTCGAGGTGCAGGGTCATATTGGAGGTTATATTGCAGGCTGTTGTCAGGCTGTCAGGGTCCTGCACGGTATCCTCCGCCGTCCAGTGGTAAGTTATAGGCATCGGTCCGCCGCCCTCCACCACTGCGGTCAGCTCAGCACAATGGTGACAGACCCTGAACGTGGAGTCGGCAATCTGGATTCTGGGATTCGGCATCAGCACAAAGCGCAGCGTATCAAATTGGTCGTCATCGGTGTACATCTCGCAGTAGTCTGTCTTGATATAGAGTTCCAGAGTTCTGGCTTCCTCAAAGGTTGTGTCAGGATTGACGGCCAAATAAACATGTATTTGTGCCGAATCTTGGAAGGAGAATGAACTATTATTCAGGTCCATATAAACGGTATCCCCTTCAGGACTGATGCGGGAGACCAGGTAATGTGCCCCGACAGAAGCGTTGCCTCCGTAGGAGAACTCGACCGTGTAGGCGGTCAAATTAGGACGGGCCATCTCAAACAGGATGTCGGCTCCCTTACAATTCTGGACGAGTGTATCCCAGTCGTGCAGGAGATAGTGCGCGGTATCTGTCGTGTCGAGGGCCCTGGCTGAGATCTCCAAGGTAGGGCTGTAGAAGCTGCCTTCTTCCAAGAAGACCCCAGAATCGTACGCATTGTCACCCACATTACAAACCGAGAGATGCATGGTATAGGTTTGGCAGGCAAGGATGACAGCCTCCGCATCAAGTTTCACCGTATATCCGTCATATTCCACTCCAGGGGTTCCTGTATTATGATTGGCAACGTAGTAGTTGGAGTAGGTCCCGTTCTGACAGTTGGATGCACTGCCGGAAGTATAACCCCCATTCAGGTTGTTGATGGTTACAGGCAGGACGGTGTGAGGAATGATAGCCACATTCCGGGTAGTGGGCACAAAAGTCACCGGATCGATACCCGAGAGAAAAAAGGCGAAAACATCGTTATATGACGAGCATACAAACTCCGGGTACTCATCGGAAGCGAAGACATAGGAGAATGCGAACGTATCGGCAAAAGCGATGAACTCAAACTCAAGTGCGCCACAGCCGTTAAGGGAACTCGACGCCAGACCATTCATCAAGGGGTCGGAATACATCGGGGTTACCGATTGACTGGAGCTTCCTGCACTATTGGGGCCGTTAGCCACCGACACGTTGCCTGTGGTCATGATAAGTCCTGAGCCGATAGGAAAATTGAATCCATTACTATTGAATGTCCCAATCTGAGGGGCGGAGACACTATTGGAGCTATTGTTGAACTTGGCCGGGGTCAGTTGCATGGTGCCACCGCCATTCAGATGGATGGTTTCTCCACTGAGCAACACACCGTCACCTGCCAAATGCTGTTGAACGATGTTGTTCGGTGTCTGTCCAGTCAGTGGCGATGTGGTCAGATTCTGGGCATGAAGCACAGCGACACACATCAAGGCAGACATCAAAAAAAGAATTTTTCTCATAAGAAGGTATTATTTACGAGGGCTAGCCCTCAATCGTACATATTGCTTTATCCAGTCGGTTGCGGACCTCCTGAACGCCGATGGTCCCGATCATCGTGAAGAGTTCGGGGCCGCGGGCAGCCCCCACGATGGCTAAACGAAGGCTGTTGAGCACCTGACCCATGTTCAGCTCATGATCAGCGATATATTGCATCACCAGATCATGCGCTTTCTGTTGGTCATAGGGTTCAACAGACTCTATCAGCTTCATCACCTCCTGCAGGATAGCACCCATACCCTCCTTCCAGCGTTTCTTCACAGCCTGCGGATCATATTCCGACGGAGCCACGAAGAAGTAACATGCCTGCTCCCAAAAGTCAGGGATAAAGTTCAAACGGTCCTTAACCAGATTTATAACGTTTTGCAGGTATGAAATGTCACACTCTACCCCATTTTTTTGCAGGACAGGGATCATATAGGGAGCCAATTCTTCGGCAGATTTCAGCTGTATATACTCATGGTTGAACCACTTAGCCTTGTCGAGAGAGAATTTGGCGCCCGACTTGCTGATCTTGTCGATCGAGAAACAATCGATGAGGGTCTCCATGGACATCATCTCCTGATCGTTGCCGGGGTTCCAGCCGAGCAGGGCAAGCATGTTGATCACAGCTTCCGGCAGATAGCCGCTCTCACGGTAGCCGGAAGAGGTCTCGCCAGACTTCGGGTCGTTCCACTGGAGGGGGAACACGGGGAATCCGAGGCGGTCGCCATCGCGTTTGCTGAGTTTGCCATTGCCATCGGGTTTGAGCAGCAGGGGCAGGTGGGCAAACTGAGGTGCCTCCCAGCCAAAGGCCTTGTAGAGCATCACATGCAGGGGTGCCGAGGGCAGCCACTCTTCGCCGCGGATGACGTGCGTGATCTTCATCAGATGGTCATCGACGATGTTAGCCAGATGATAGGTCGGCATCCCGTCGGACTTATAGAGCACCTTGTCATCCAGCAGATCCGAGTTGATGACCACCTCGCCACGGATGAGGTCATGCACATGGATGTCGGTGTTCTCGGGGTATTTGAAGCGCACCACGAAGGCATCGCCGCGCTGCAGTTTTGTTTGCACTTCTTCATCGCTTAAGGTCAACGAATTGCACATCTGCATACGGGTATGCACATCATACTGGAAGGTCTTTTTCTGGCTCTCGGCCTCTTTACGCTTGGCATCGAGCATCTCAGGGGTGTCAAAGGCGTAATAAGCCCACCCGTCAGCCACCAGTTGCTCGGCATACGGCTTGTACAGGGCTTTTCGTTCCGACTGGCGATAGGGGCCATAATCACCACCGATGCCGACGCCCTCGTCGAAGGGGATGCCCAACCATTGGAAAGCTTCGATGATATATTGTTCAGCACCTGGCACAAAACAGGTCTGATCGGTATCTTCGATGCGAAGCAACAGCGTGCCATTGTTTTTCTTAGCAAAAAGATAGTTATACAAGGCGGTTCTAACGCCTCCGATATGGAGCGGACCGGTTGGGCTAGGGGCAAATCTTACTCTTGGATTCATACTTCATTTTTTTAGGGCGCAAAATTACAAAAAAACCGCTTCCGTTTATCTGAAATTTTTGCTATTTTTGCCGCCTTGTTTTTAGAAAAAGTAAAATCGCAAAATAATGAAAAAGTTATTATCATTCAGCATCTTGATGATTAGCGTTCTCTTCTTGAGCGCACAGAACTACACCATCCGGCAGAACACGATGAGCAAGCTTTCCATCGAGTTCAACACGCCCAAGCTACAGAGCAGCGTGGTGAAAGCCGGAGACGCCCGCTATGCCACCCTCACCATGGATGGCTACGACAACTCCACGAAGGTGGGTTTCCCGTCATTGCCAGAACTCACCAAGCTGATTGAGATTCCCTTGTGCGACGAGGTCAACGTTCATATCGTATCAGCAGACTACGAGGAATACGATGCTGCTGCCTTGAATGTGCTTTACCCCGTGATGCCCTGCCAGCAGAGCTATCCCAAGTCCTACACCGGCGAACGTCCCTTCAACAAGGACGAAGCCGTTTATCGCACCGATGCTTTCTACACCTCGCAGCCGGAGGTGGTCACCGCCCACAAGATCGGCACCATGCGTGACGTGAACATGGCCAATGTGGTGGTGAGCCCCGTGGCCTACAACCCTGTCACGGACAAAATCCGGGTCTACAGCCGCATCGAGGTGGAGATCACCTACGGGAATGCCAACATCCCGGCCACTTTGGAGATGAAGGACAAGTACTACAGCCCGTTGTTCCACGCCGCCAAGGAGGCTGTCATCAACCCGATGAACACGCGCAACGAGTTCAACATTGCTCCCATCAAATACCTGATCATCGCCAACAACATGTTTGCCAACAACGAGCAACTATTGTCTTTTGTCAACTGGAAGAAGCGTATCGGTTACCTTGTGGAAGTCGCCAACACGAGCACCATCGGCACCACAACCACGGCCATCAAGAACTACATCAAAGCCGAATACACCAATGCCACGGCTGAGAATCCGGCTCCCACCTTTGTCCTGCTCGTCGGCGACATTGCTCAGGTTCCCACCTTCACGGGCACCACGGACAACTCTCACAAGACCGACTTGTACTATGCCACCTGGACTACCGGCGACAATCTACCAGACTGTTACTATGGACGTTTCTCCGCGCAGAACGTCAACCAACTGCTTCCGCAGATAGAGAAGACACTCATGTATGAGCAATATACCATGCCGGATCCGTCCTATCTGGGCAAGGCCGTGTTGATTGCCGGTACTGACAACAACTGGTCACCCACCCATGCCAATGGTCAGATCAACTACATCTTCAACAATTACATCAACACCACCTCCACCACGCACAACTACACCACCGTGTACAAGCATCTGTACAACTGCTCCAGCCAGGCTGCGGCCATCCGTCAGGAGATCGGTGCCGGCTGTGGTTGGGCCAACTATACAGCGCACGGTTCAGAAGACGGCTGGTACGATCCCGGCTTCAGCTGCTCCCAGGTGGCATCCATGAACAATGCTGACAAATACGGTTTCATGATTGGCAACTGTTGTCTCTCCTCCAAATTCGACGTGTCAGAGTGCTTTGCAGAAGCGGTCTTGCGTGCCGCCAACAAGGGAGCTGTCGGCTATGTGGGTGGTTCCAACAGCACCTATTGGGATGAGGACTACTACTGGGCTGTCGGCTTCCGCAGCAGCGTCAATGCCAACCCGACATACAACGCCAACTATCTGGGTGCCTACGACAAGCTCTTCCACACGCACGGGGAGAATCACGACGTATGGGCCACCAGCATCACGGGTTATATGACCGCCGGCAATCTGACAGTGGAGGGCACCAGCTCAAGCAGAAAGCTCTACTACTGGGAAATCTACCATCTGATGGGCGATCCTTCCCTGAAACCCTACATGGGCATCCCGTCCGTCCTGACCGTCAACGCCCTGGACGCCATCGTGGTCGGCAGCACCAGCTATGACGTGCAGACCGAGCCTTACGCCTACGTGGCCCTGACCTACAACAACGAGTTGGTGGCCGCAGCCTTCACGGATGCCTCCGGTCATGCCACCCTCACCTTCAGCTCCATCAACACCCCTGGTGTTTATGAGTTGGCAGTTTCGGCACAAAACCACATCCAATTCTTCAAGACCGTGCAGGTCATCGCCCCGACGGGACCATACGTAGCGGTCTCATCCTCCACCTTGTCGGAGTTCAGCATCCCGCAGCCTGGCTCCACAGTCTATATGAATGTGGCCCTGACCAACTATGGTGTGGCTGCGGCCTCCAACGTCACCACCACGCTCAGCAGCAGCCATCCCGGCGTTTCCATCCTGCAAAACAGCGTGATCGACAACAGCATCGCTGCGAACGCCACCAGCACGCACAACAATGCCTTCAGCGTTATAATGCCTGCCGACGCCCACGATGGCGATGTAATACCTTTTGTCATCACCACCACCTTTGGCAATGAGACCTCCACCAAGAACTTCATGATAACGGTTGTGGCTCCGAAGATGTCCATCGAGAACGTGGTCCTTCAGAACACCAACGGCACCACCTCCTTCGCGCCTGGCGACATGGCCAATGTGACGGTTACCTACGCCAACATTGGCCACAGTCCTATGACCAATGCCGCTCTGCACCTCACCAGCCATTATAGCCTGGTGACCGTGAACACTCCGGCCCAGACCATCACGGAGCTGCCTGTCGGCGCCACCGCAACCGCTCAGTATCAGGTATCCATCAGTGCCTCCGTGCCCGACCTGACAACCGTACCACTCTATGTGAAAGGCGTGGTAGGCCAAAGCATGACCGTGGACACCATCTACTTGACCGTAGGCAGTGCCCTGGAGACCTTCGAAACGGGCGATCTGACCGCCTATCCGTGGCAGACCAACAACAACCCGTGGTTCGTCACCAACACACAACCCTATGCTGGCAGCTACTGCATCCGCTCCAAACAGAATCTGAACAACAATGCTCAATCGGATTTCTTCATCACAATCAACTGCCCCGCAGCCGACAATATCTCCTACTTCCGCAAAGTCTCTTCCGAGGGCGGCTACGACTTCTTCAAGTTCTACATTGACAACAATGAGATGGAAAGCCAATCCGGCTCCATCGGCTGGACACAGGCTTCCTTCCCGGTTACTCCCGGCACACACACCTTCAAGTTCAGCTATCAGAAAGACTATTCAGCCACTGGCGGTAGCGACTGCGCATGGGTGGACAACATCGTCCTCCCCGGCATGGGCACCCTATGTGTGGAAGATGTTGACGACAATGTAGGCGTTGACACCCATACGGATCTTGACGTCCGCGTATTCCCTAACCCCACCACGGGCATGCTCCACGTACAGTGCTCCGAGCCAGTACAGCAAATCGTAATCTACGACTTGAGCGGTCGCCAGATCATGAGCTACAACGGACAGGCTGAGCAGCTGAACACCCTCAATGTCAACAGCCTGACCAACGGGGTTTACTTCATCCGCATCCTCACCCAAGACAATCAGTCTTCCATCTCCAAGTTCATCAAACAATAACTATGGCAGACACTCTCGAACAATATGAAACCCTGATCGGCCAATGTCTGGAGTTGTTCTCCGCCAAGGCGAAGGACTACGGCACGGCGTGGCGCATCCTGCGGTTGCCGTCGCTGACCGACCAGATCTACATCAAGGCCCAACGCATCCGCAGCATCCAAGAGAAAGGCGAGGCTAAGGTGAACGAAGGCATCATCCCCGAGTTCATCGGCATCGTCAACTACTCCGTCATGGCCCTCATCCAGTTGGAAATCGGCGTGGCGAACACGGCCGAAGAGATCGACATGGACGTGGAGACGGTCACCCAACTCTACGACAAATATATCCATCAGGCTAAAGATCTGATGAGCAACAAAAACCATGACTATGACGAGGCTTGGCGCCAGATGCGCATCAGCTCCATCACGGACATCATCCTGATGAAGATCTTCCGGCTGAAGTCCATCGAAGACCATCAAGGCAAGACGCTCGTCTCGGAGGGCATGGATGCCAATTATTACGACATCATCAACTACGCGATGTTCTGTCTCATACGGTTGGTGCTGGAGAAAGAGGAAGCGTAAGATGGTAAGTTAACAAGTTAAGAAATTAAGAAACTAAGAAATTAAGGGATATGAAAAGTAAAGAACCTATATGGCTGATGGTCATCCGCATTTTGCTCGGGTGTCTGTTTATCGCCTCCAGTTTCATGAAAGCCATTGATCCGGTAGGGTTTGGCGTCACCATGAACGACTACTTCACCTCATTTCACATGGGATTCCTGCATCCGCTGGCGCTGTTTGCCGCGGTGGTGGCAATCGCCTGCGAGTTTGTGTTAGGCTGCATGTTGCTGCTCCGTGTCAAGGTGCAATGGGCTGCCTGGGGTTATCTCATCTTCATGACCTTCTTCTTCTTCCTGACGCTATGGCTCGCCATCGCAGAGAAGTTGGAGACCGCCGGCATCCACTACTTTGGTGTTGTGAAAGACTGCGGTTGCTTTGGGGATGTCATTGAGATGACCAACATGCAGACGTTCCTGAAGAATGTGGGCTTCATCATCCCGACGCTGATCTTGTTCTTTAACCGCAAGAAGCTCAGCGACTGTCGCATGACCGAGTTGGGACAATGGCTTGCCGTGGTGGTGTTTGCCGCCATTTCGGTAGGCTTCCAGCTGTACGTCATCCATCATCTGCCCTTCATCGGAAAGAGCGATTGGAAGAAAGGCAAGGATGTGTCCGTCTTCGTGGCCCAGCCTGCGCAGAAAGAGGTGGTGTTCGTTTATCGCAACAACGCCACAGGCGAGAAGGTCACCTTGACGCAAGACGAGCTGATGAACCAGGACGAGGACTTCTACAACAACAACGAGTATGTATCCCGCGAGGACAAGATTCTCAAGGAGGCGGTGAAGGCCAAGATCGACGGCTTCAACATGCTGGACGAGAGCGGGGCTGACCATGCGCCCGACTACTTCGCCACCGACCGCGAGGGTGAGGTTTATCTGCTCTATGTCCACGATTTGAGCGAGGCCAACGACAAAGGTATGGCCAAGGCGATCACGTTGGCCAAAGACTGCCAAAGCAAAGAGATCGACTTTGTGGCTATCACCAACTCCTCGGAAGAGGACATTGCCGCTTTTGCAGAGAAGTACGGCATTGAGTTCCCCATTTACCACAACCCCATCAACCCGATCACCGGTCCGTTCATGGTGCGCGACGCCATGCGCTCCAACCCGGGCGTCATGTTGTTGGACAAGGGTATTGTGAAAGACAAATGGGCTTGGCGCGACATTCCCGCCAAGGCTGTGCAAGAATAGACGGCCTTGACCATCCGGGAGAGCATACAAGAAATGACACAGGCACTGCAGCCGCTTTACGACCCTCGTGAGGCGGCTGCCGTCGCTAAATATTACCACGAACATCTGACCGGCTGGGAGCAGTGGTCGCTGCCCCTGCACTATGGCGATGCGCTGACGGAGGCCCAGCACCGGCAACGGCAACAAGACCTCCTCCAGATGGCGCAAGGGGCTCCCGTGCAATACGTCATGGAGCAGGCTGACTTTTACGGGAGACGATTCCAGGTCACCCCGGACGTGCTCATCCCGAGGCCAGAGACCGAAGAGTTAGTGCTGATGGCCATCCGGGAATTGTCGGGGCGGAAAGAGCCCAAGGTGTGGGATGTCGGCACGGGAAGCGGCTGCATTGCGGTGACCATCGCCGCCGAGGTGCCAGGCGCCCAGGTCTTCGCCACCGACATCTCCGAAAAGGCGCTGGCCGTCGCCAAGGGAAATGCCGCCCGGCAGCAGGTCGCCATCACCTTCGCGCAGCATGATATGCGCGACCACGATGCCCTACCCTTCCCTGACCAGCATTTCGACCTCATCATCAGCAATCCGCCTTACATTCCGGAGCGCGACCGGCAGGAGATGCACCGCAACGTGGTGGAGCACGAACCGGAAATAGCCCTCTTCGTGCCCGACGAAGACCCGCTATGGTGCTACCGCGCGCTGGCCGCACTCGCCGTCAAAGCACTGGAACCCAATGGAGTATTGATGGCAGAGACCTATCACCAATATCACGACAAGTTGATGCAACAATGGAAAGAAAACGGCCTGCGCCATGTCACCGAACAGGATGACATCAACGGCAGACCGCGTTTTGTGATGGGACGTGTTTAGAACACCTTCACCCGCTTATTATAGATCGGCTTGTCGAAGCGCTCAGACAATTCTTTGAAGCTCTTCACCATCTCATAAAAGATACCATGCTGAAGGCCTTTCACCGCCTCAATGTTGGTGGTGAAGAAATTGTCATCCACAAACATGGTCATATTGTCGAACGGAAGTGTAATATTGAGTTGACTTCCGCCCGCAATGCTATTCATCAGGGTTTGCACATCCATACGCACATAAATGGCATGCTGCAGAAAATCCGGGGAGACGGGCTGTGCCTTTACTGTAGGATGATTCACCATCTCCACCACCTGTTTTTTAGGCGCAAAGAAAAGCTTGTTGCCTTTCACCACCAGATAAGCCGTGTCCATTCCCAATTCTCGCTCGTATGTATCATAGTTCATCTGGCTTTTGGTGGTCAAGAGGTAATAGATCTTCAAATCGCCTTCCGGTTGATAGATGACTGACTTCTTGTTGACCGCAGGATCCACGGGGGTCTGCTGTAGGGTGGACATCATCTCATCAAAAGAGACCTCCACATCATTATCATCATCCAGGTTCTCCTGATCAATCGTCGGAGCAGGGGCTTCGGATTGGGCTTGATACAGCGAATCGATATAGCGGTTATGGGCCTCCACATAGTTGTTCAGCAGAGTTGGCAACTGCTCCGGATCATCAATCATCGTAGCTATCATATAGTACATCCCATCGGGAATGATGGCGGCCACAAAGGGCTTGTCCATAAGAGGCAACAAGGACTTGTATTCGGAAAAAGTGGGTGGGAATTCCCCCATCTTGCTCAGTCCCGACATCGTGCTGACCATCATCGCGAACGTATTATCCCCGAAATAGGGCAGCAGTTGCTCCACCACTTGAGGCTCGCGACGGGCCTCGGACCAGGAGAAGTCTGGCGTTTTCGTGGAGAGATTGCGGATCTCGCTGACACTGGTCATCCGGTCGCGGCTGACTTGTCCGCGGGTATAAATTTCCACATTTAGGTCCTTCAGCAAATCCGGAGATATCTGGGCAAAGGCAGTGGCATAGTGTCCCAATATTTGAACCATCGGATTGGATTCGTTATAGACGGTGTAACCTGAGATCTCTCCAGACAATATCATCTGTCCCGGTTCGGTCTGCAGAAAATGGGAGTTCTGCATCTTCTGCCACAAGTCTGCCCCGTTCTGCGGCGTGGGGAAGAGCTGCTCCAACTCGGCCATATCGAGCATGATGCAGGCCACAGAGGGAGTGCAGAATACGTCAAGTTCCTCCGATTCCACCTTGCGGATTGTGCCGGCGCCCCCGTCGTTAACCGTTTTAAAATGAGCCTGGGAGCCGATCAGTTTTTGAATATTCTTCTCGAAATTCTTCTCGTTATTCAACGGAATCAGGAAAATGCGGTTGCCTACAGTGGCGACAGAGGCGGTGAAGTCGATACCGAGCTTGTCATCCTTGTTAACCCAACTTTTCAGCAAGGTTTTGAGAAGCTTGTACGTTGTTTTAT
>JAFYEU010000010.1 GCA_017544105.1 Bacteroidales bacterium | reverse complement strand
TGCTCAACATGGCTCCGTATGATGAGGAGGAATACAAAAAGTCGCTCGGCGTGAAGGCGTTGCGCGGCGAGAAGGGCTACACCAAGATCGAGCACGTGGACATCCGTCCTACCTTCGACCTCTGCGGCATGTGGGGTGGCTATACGGCTGAAGGCTCCAAGACTGTCCTGCCTTCTAAGGCATACGCCAAGCTCTCCTGCCGACTGGTGCCCAACCAGGATCACGAGAAGATCGCCGACCTGGTGAAGAACTACTTTGAACAGAACGCCCCCGACTATGTGACGGTGAAGGTGACCTCCCTCCATGGCGGCCAGGCCTACGGCTGCCCCACCGACCATCCGGCCTACAAGGCTGCCGAGGCTGCCTATATGGACACCTACGGCAAACTGCCCATCCCGATGCGCAGCGGTGGCAGCATCCCGATTATCGCCACTTTTGAGAAGGTGCTCGGCATCAAGTCTATCCTGATGGGCTTCGGCCTCGGCGAGGATGCTATCCACTCACCCAACGAGAACTACCGCCTGGATCATTTCTACAAGGGCATCGAGACCATCTGCGCCTTCTACAAGCACTTCGCTGAGTAGCCAGTTGCTTCGGTGGTTTCCAAAGGCTGTTCCCGACATAATCTAAAGACAGAACAATGAGAAAAACACTGTTTGCTGTTGTGGCACTGGCTCTATGCTTGATCTGCACATCTTGCCGTCATTTCCCCAAAAGGATCAGAAAAAGGGTCCGTACAAGGGAATGTAGAGGCAGTGCCACAGCCTGTCTTGGTTGCTCCAGACCTCGTCTTCTTTGAGCTCCACGGGCCTGTGAAGAAGATGAAGGAGGACTTCCTCGTCTATGAATTTGACGAAAAGGGTAATCTGACCAAACACGATGGGGTGTTTACCTTTTCCCGCGATTCGAAAGGCCGAATCGTCAAAATGGACGGGTATGAGAATCACGTCACCTATCTGTGGGATGCAGAGCGACCCGTTGGTAGCGAAGCGGCCGCCGAGGGCATGACGCTGTCGGAAGCCTACACTTACGACGAGCGCGGCTTTGTCGTGAAGATCAAACACACGGAGGATGGCCAGGTGTCGTACGAAACGCTCACCTATTCCGGCTTGGACCAATATGGCAACTGGACCCAACGGAGCAGCCAAGGCTACGAATATGGCAGGGGCTCTGCGACACGGGTGATTGAATACTATGAGTAGAACAATATAGTTTTACTCTTTCGTCAGATACATCACCATTCGCCCGTCTTCGTAGTATAATTTTATGGTAATATGGCGGTACGACCACTTCAGATATTTGATTTTCTCATCTGATTTGACAGGCTCTTTGCCGGTCAAGCGAGTCAAGATTCGGCGAACTTGTGAATGCTTTTTCTCCACATGGTCAATTTCCTCTGAACTGCGCCAGGACGAGTTATACACATTGGTCTTTATCCACTCAAAAAATGCGCCCCTGACCAAAGAATCGCTTTTATGCACGCAATAGTCCACAGATAAGGTCACTTCAGGATCAACTACGGTATAATAGCTGTATCTTTCGTACTCGCCTGTTTGATAATCGTCAGGGTAATAAAGATTGGCCAAATCTTTGAACTCTCCCTGGCAAGTGGCCTGTAACGACTTCTCCACACTGTCTGCCTGGGAAAGAGTCAGGTGGTCAAGATGATTCAGAAGATATTGGAGCAATGGCTCGATGTTGTCCGTGCCTACATGAGGCAGTGAATCCTGATTGTGGATAATATGACAGATATGGATGAGCGTATCCTGGATTTCCAGCACCCCGTATGAATTTTTATTTTCCTCGAATTGCAAAAAGCATTGGTTTGGAGCAGGATTTTTACCTCTGAAGCAATCGTGCCATTGAAAAAAACTGTATGGATGCCCTAAATCGAATTTTTCAATCAGTTTTCCGTTTTCGAGTTGGGCGATGTATGTTTTCTCCTTTGAATTGATCAGGTAGTAAATATTCCCATTTGTCAAGAATGCGTCTGACAATACTGTGTCGTATGTTATTCCGCCCCACCAATTGCCCTCATCATATCTGCCTGTGAATTGGAAAAGAGTAGGAACAGGATTAACCTCCAGGCCACCGGAATGATAAAGGTTTTGCAAAAAAACGTGTTTGTCTGCAGAAGCATCTTCGTATGTAAAGCCCTTTTCACATAATTGTGTTTTCCCTTCCAGGGAAATCAAGGTGTCCACTTTGCTGCCCCGAATGAAATAATAGACCTTGTCATTTTTGATGATGCGCGACAATCCTCTAGGCATAAGGTGCTGGGGAAAATACTCTTTTACTTCAGGATAGGAAGGTTTCACAGTGACAGAGGTGCTGCTTTCCCAAATGTCCGTGCTCACTTCTGGCGTGTTATGCAGAACGTCAAGGTGTGACGCTGTTTTGTCTATAAACCAGATGTATTCTCCCCATTCACCAATGTCAACGTATGCAACGCTGTATTGGTCGTCCTCATAGATCACATTGGAGACCACTTCGACGGGCTCCCATTGCCAATCAGACATATCAAAAAAATAGCCGTCCTGTTCGCCTCTAAGATGATAGGGCCTTAAGAAGAGGGTGTCGTGTCGTACAAAAAGGTCGCCATAAGAGTTCCTTTGAAAATCTATGGGCAAACTTACCTCTTTAATCTCATTCCCGTTTTCTGAAATGACGAGTAGTCGGTTCTTCTCTATCCAATGGTCATAGACTTGTTGGTCTAGAAAAATACAGAAATAATAGCCATGATATTTGGCGGCCCACTTCATCTCAAATTCTGAAATCGGGCCTATGAAATCAGAGGCGTTAATCCATAACGTGTCCTCCACCACCCGGAACTGCTGCGCGTATGAGGGGAATGACAGCGCGAGGAATACGATGAGCCATTTCAAGCGTTTCATTTTTCCGATATATAGCGACTTCTGTGTATTCACACTCCACGCCGTATCTGCGGATCATGCGAAGTCGTTAAACATGATCCGCGGATATCGACGCAGCAAAGATAGCAATTATCTGTATCAATCAAGATGCAAAGAATGGAAATGGTTGCAGTGGCAGGATGGTTCTTAATGCAAAATACACCGACAATCAGAAGATTATCGGTGTATCTCAAGTGGAGCCGGAGGGAGTCGAACCCTCGTCCAAACTAGCCGCAAGATTGCTTTCTACAAGTTTAGTCTTCGTTTGATTGTCGGCGACGGCATGGTACGAGACGGACCTGGCCGCCGCTTATCTCCTGAAGTTTCGCGCCTGCTGCGGAGCCAGCATTTGCTATCTGTCCTTTTATGACACTTCGGACCGGACGTTGGACGGATTAACTTCCGGGGAAGCGCCCGCGGCAACAGACCTTGTCTGGGCGGCGGGATCCGCGGCCGTTAGGCTGCGAATGCATAAGAAGTTTCGCCGTTTATTGGCATCGAGAGTTGAATGTTAACGGAATTGGCTCACAATTTCCGACCTGCTTACAATCCCCCGAACTTGCTGTCAAAACCAAACGACCCCAGGGGAAAGAAGGAGAGGCTTATTTCACCTCTCCTTTAAGTTGTAAAATGACTCTGTCGGTGTTGGCATTGGAGAGCACCGTCAGACGCTTGCTGATGAGACCCACATTCTTGGCGGAATATCTGGCCTTGATGGTGCCCTTCTGTCCCGGCATGATGGGCTCTTTCGACCATTCTACCGTGGTGCAGTCGCAAGAGGAGATCACATCGTCTAGAATCAACGGCTTCTTGCCAATGTTCTTGAAGGTGATGGTCACCACTTTCACGTCACCGACTTTCAATGTACCAAAGTCCACGTATGACTTTTCAAACTCTATTTCGGCGCCTGTGCCAGTGTATTTGGCCGTTGATGAACTAGTTGCCGAGGTCACTGGTTTGGAGGACTTTGAGGTGGTCTTCGACTGGGCTTGCGCGCCAACGAAGAGACCGATGATCAATCCGAGGATGAGAATCTTTTTCATTGTTGTGGATGGTTAGAAATGGATAAATTATCTGGTTTCAGAACTTTTAACGCTGCTGCCTTCATTCTCAGGAGCGGCTTCCAGCGGCTTGGCAGCCACATTGCCCTTGATGCTGAGGATGACGCGGTTGTTGGTGGCGTTGGACTCTACCGTGATGGTCTTGTTGATGGCGCCGACACGGTTGGTGTTGTATTTCACCTTGATGACAGCCTTCTTTCCGGGAGGGATGGGGTCCTTAGGCCAGGAGGGAACGGTGCAGCCACAAGATGAACGGCAGTTGGTCAGGATAAGGTCGGCCTTGCCCGTGTTCTTGAATACGAACTCGCATTCCCCGTTGTCGCCTTGGGTGATGTTGCCATAGTCATGGACTAAGTTCTCGAAGGTGATTTCGGGTTCTTTAACTTTCTTGTTGCTTTTTTCGGTGGCGGCATCTTGGGCCACGCCAGCGAAAACAAATGCTAGAAGCATGCAAACACTCAGTAATTTTTTCATGATGTTATTAAATTTATAGGTTTTTTCAATTTTGCAAAAACAGATGTATGGACAATTTTGAAAAGGGTAAGTTTAACGGTCCTCCTTTTTTTTGATGATATGCTCCAATGCCAAGCGGTAGCTGTCGAGGCCGAAGCCGCAGATGGAGCCTGTGCAGTATGCTGCGATCAGGTCTTGCTGGCGGAAGGTCTCCCGGTTGAATATGTTGCTGATGTGCACTTCAATCACGGGGCAGGGGGTCGTCCGGATAGCGTCGGCGAGGGCGACGGAGGTGTGCGTGTAGGCTCCGGGGTTCAGGATGATCCCGCTGTAGTCGCGAGCCTCCGCGATGGCTTTGGCCAGGAGACCCTCCTCCTCTTCCTGCAGGTAGTCGATGTCCACCTCCGGGTATTGGTTGACCAGCTCGCGCAGGTAGTCCTCGAAGGAACGGTGTCCGTAGATGTCCACCTCCCTGGAGCCCAGTTGGCCAAGATTCACGCCGTTGATGATGAAGACCTTCATGCCTTTTCCAGTGTTGTTTATTCATAAATCAAGATGAACACATCCTCGTCCGCCTTGTGCATGTTGAGTTGCTCCCGGGCATATCTCTCCAGCAGGACAGAGTCCGACATGAGTTGCTCGTAGGTGTACTCATTGCTCACCTGGTGCCGGGTGTTGACAATCTTCTTTTCAAGATTGGCAATCTTCCGGTTCAGCTCCTGGTGTTTTTTGTAGGCATGGTCCGAGAAGATGATGTAGAACAGGAATGCGACGATGGTGACGGCATACACGATCCAAATCACTCTCTTCTTGTGCCTGGCGGGTTCGGTGACGGTGTTGTTATCTTGCATAGTTTACAGAACGTGTTTCACGTATGACGGTGATTTTGATTTGTCCGGGGTAGGTCATCTCGTTTTGGATCTTCTTGGAGAGGTCCATGGAGATCTGGTTGGCCTCGGCATCGGTCACCTTCTCGGCGCCCACGATGACGCGCAGCTCACGTCCGGCCTGGATGGCGTAGGTCTTGACGACGCCAGGGTAGGTGAGGGCGAGGTTCTCGAGGTCGTTGAGACGTTTCATGTAGGCTTCCACCACTTCGCGGCGTGCGCCCGGACGTGCACCCGAGATGGCGTCGCACACTTGGACGATGGGAGCGATCAGGGTGGTCATCTCCATCTCATCGTGGTGAGCACCGATAGCGTTTACAATCTCCGGACGCTCCTTATATTGCTCTGCCAGACGGGCGCCGAAGAGTGCGTGCGGCATTTCGGGCTCTGTATCAGGCACTTTGCCAATGTCGTGCAACAGACCGGCCCGGCGGGCAATCTTGGGGTTCAGGCCCAATTCGGCAGCCATTGTGGCACTCAGGTTGGCCACCTCCTTGGCGTGCTGCAACAGGTTCTGGCCGTAGGAGGAACGGTAGCGCATCTTACCGACCAGTCGCATGAGCTCGTGCGGCATGTTGTTGATGCCCAGGTCGATGCAGGTGCGCTTGCCCAGTTCGGCAATCTCTTGCTCGATCTGACGTTTTGTCTTGGCCACAATCTCCTCGATGCGGGCAGGGTGGATACGGCCGTCAGAGACCAACTTCTGCAAGGACAGACGCGCGATCTCACGTCTTACAGGGTCAAAACTGGACAACAAGATGGTGTCCGGGGAGTCGTCAATGATGACGTCCACGCCGGTAAGGTTCTCCAGGGTCCGGATGTTACGTCCCTCACGACCGATGATGCGGCCCTTGATCTCGTCATTTTCGATGTTGAAGACCGACACGGTGTTTTCCAGGGCAGTCTCCACACCCGTTCTCTGCAAAGCATTGATGATAACCTTTTTGGCTTCCATGTTGGCGGTGGCTTTGGCCTCATCCATGATGTCTTTTACCAATACCATGGCGTCGGCCTTGGCCTCTTCTTGCATGAGTTTGACCAACTCCTCTTTTGCTTGGGCGGAGGACATCTCAGCAATGGACTCCAACTTGCTCTTCTGTATCTCGGTTTGCTTTGCTAAGTCTTTTTCTTTCTGAACGTTCGCTTGAAGTTGTTTTTCAAGTTTCTCTTGCAGGTTGTTGGTTTCGTTCTGTTTCCGGTTCAGGTCTTCCAGTTTTTGGTTGAGGTTATTCTCTTTTTGTTTCAGGCGGTTTTCATCGGAGGAGAGTTGACGGTTGCGTTCGTTGACGGTCTTTTCGTATTCGTTTTTAAGCTGGAGGAACTTCTCCTTTGCTTGTAGAATTTTCTCTTTTTTCAGCAGTTCTCCGTCAGCTTCCGCTTTTTTCAAAGCCTCCTGTCCCGATTTTGTCAGTTGTTTGTTGAGAAATGTGTAGGCTGCCAAAATGCCGGCTGCAATACCAATCACCAAGCCTACGATAATCCAAAGTGCAGTGTTCATAAATATATGTAGTTTAGTTAATTAAATGATTAAATAATGAATAGTTTCTTTGACAAGTCGATTGGGAGAGAGGGATAAAAAAAACTGCATAAGCCCCATAGGGTTTCGAAAAACTCCTATCGGTTATGGTTGAAGGTGCCGTCTCACGTCGAGCGTCCCGCGGGCGTGAACCCTCCTTGCGGAGTCGGGCCTGTTCTAGGCGAAACAAGCGTCCCCTTCAGTTGTTTTACTGTTGAGTTTAACAAACGTATCCGGGCTTATGCAGGTTTTCGTGTCAAAGAACGCAGTCTGTTAATGCAAATTCTCTGTAAGTTGTTGCAAGGATTCCATCATAGGAATCAATTCTTCATCATATTCTTTCAGTCTCTGTTCGTCAGCAAGCCATTTTACCACAAAATTCACCAATAGCATTGATAACAGGTCTTGTTGGTCTCTATATGTCCAAATTTTTGCAAATTCCAGAAAATTCTCATTGATAACTTTTTCTGCTTCTCGGAAGTAGTGCTCCCACTCTTTTTGGATCTTCAGTGACAGCGTTCGCTGTGCCACCTGTATCGATATCGTTATTTTTTCCTCTTCCATTGCTACTTCGTTGTGAGCAGATTGATACATTTATCTATCTCCTGCACCCAATCTTTAATTTGCTTTTTTATTTCTTGTTTATGTTCTTTATTTATTAATGTTTCTGTTATTGTTACTAATTTTATTCGTTCTTTCGTCTCATCCAACAGGTGCTCCAACTGCTCTTGCCGTTCTCTTAGCTGCTGGTTTTCGCTTGCCAAACGGGCATTCTCCTGCTGCAGCACTTTCATCCGTTCGGCACCTTCCTTCACATTGTATTCTATTCTGTTATAGATGCTTTGAAATGTAGCCATGATGATGTCAGATGAACGTGCAAAAATACAATTTTTTTATTGAAAATGTCATTTTTTTTATGTCCCGACAGCGTGTCCTCCAGGGGTCGAATGCTATTTCTTTGTCATTTAACATTTTATATTTTATTATAAACATATATATGTGTTTATTTCTTTTGCGATTCCCTGCGGTTGATCTTAAAAATGTTGATTTTTTTTTGTCGTTTAAAAAAAAAGACTATTTTTGCAGCGTAAAAAGCAAGTAAAACATTTAAACTTTAAAGGAGACCGACTATCGATAAAATTCTACTTTTTTAATTTAAAAAGAAAGGAGTTTATTATGAAAGCTGACAAGCTGTCGGACAACGAGTTGGTCTTGCGATATCAATCCGGTGATGAGAGTGCTTTAAAGGCGTTGATCCAGAGATACGAGAAACGTCTCTTCTCCTATATTCTTGTCTCAGTGAAAAATAAGGAGTTGGCCGAGGATATTTTCCAGGATACCTTCATTAAAGTGATCCATACCATCCGTTCGGGTAATTATTATGAAGAAGGCAAGTTCTTCCATTGGATCATGCGCATTGCCAACAATCTGAAGGTGGACTACTTCCGCCGCAGCCAGAAGATTCCGGTCATGTCTGCCACCGAAAACTATGATGCTTTGGATTTCCTCACTTCCAAGGAGGAGTCTGTGGAGCAGACGATGGTGCGTGAGCAGGTGTATGAGGACTTGGCGCGCGTGGTGGACCATCTGCCTGACGAGCAGCGGGAAGTCTTGATGCTCCGTATTTATAATGATTACAGTTTCAAGGAGATAGCCGAGGCTACGGGTGTGAGCATCAATACCGCGCTTGGACGCATGCGCTATGCCATCATCAACATGCGCAAACTGATCAACCAGCATCAGATTTCGGTGGAGTTATAAGATGCCTTTGTGTTCGCCTGACGGCGGGCGCATTTTGAAACAATACAGTCAGGAGGCCCCTATATTGGAGCCTCCTTTTTTCATGTCAAGGGCTTTTATGAGTGACTTTGGCGTTGCTTTCTGCCCTTACTTTGGAGATTTCCAAAAAATATGTACTTTTGCGCCCTATTTTATAAACCTTAAAATATAGATTTTTTATGGCTACAACTGCTGATTTTAAAAATGGCTTATGCATTGTACACAATAACGAATTGTGGACCATTGTTGAATTTTTGCACGTGAAACCTGGCAAGGGCAATACCTTCGTCCGTACCAAACTGAAAAACATCAAGTCTGGTCGTGTGCAGGAATTCAGATTCGATGCCGGCATCAAGGTTGAGCTCGCCCGCGTGGAGCGTCGTCCTTACCAGTTCTTGTACAAAGAGGGTGACACGACTTATAATTTCATGCACAATGAGACTTATGAGCAACTTGCTATTGAGAAGGATATGATCAACAATCCGGACCTCTTGAAAGAGGGCCAGCTCGTTGAGGTGATGTATCACACCGATACCGACACCCCGCTCACCTGCGAACTTCCTCCGTTCGTGGATCTGGAAGTAATCGAGGCTGATCCCGGCGTGAAGGGCGACACGGCCACCAACTCCCTGAAACGTGCTGTTGTGGAGACTGGCGCAGAGGTTTATGTGCCTCTTTTCATCAATGTTGGTGACAAGATCAAGGTGGATACCCGCAATAACAAATATTCTGAAAGAGTAAAAGAGTAATGATTTTTCCTGCTCCAATCGCTCTTGAAGACCTGCTGAAAATACTCCGCAGATCCGTTAAGGTGATCGGAACCCCTCAGGGGCCAGTCAAGGGCTTGAATGAATACCATTCCGTTCAGGAAGGGGAGTTGACATTTGCCGATTGCGACAAATACTATCGCAAAGTATTGGAGAGCAAGGCTTCCTTTGTTCTGCTGAACAAGGAGATGGAGACTTATCCGGAAGACAAGGTGGTGATTATCAGCGAGGATCCGTTGCTGGACTATCTCGATGTGGTGCACCATTATGTGGAGTTTCACCCCCAGACTTTGGCTATCCATCCGGATGCGGAGATCGGGGAGGGCACCATCATCCAGCCGTTGGTCTTCATCGGCGAAGATGTCAAGATTGGCAAGAACTGCATCATCCATTCCAACGTCAGCATTTATGGGCATACGGTCATTGGCGACAATGTGGTGATACACTCCAACACGACCATTGGCGGTGATGCCTGCTATTTCCAGAAGCGCCCTGACCGTTGGGTGAAATTCGACTCCTGCGGTCGTGTGGAGATCGGCAGTGATGTGGAGATCGGTTGCAGCTGTTGCATCGATAGAGGTGTTTCCGGTACTACCTATATTGGTGATGGCTCGGTCTTCGACAACTTTGTGCAAATTGGCCATGACACCCACATTGGCAAGAGAGTCCTGTTGGGTGCCCAATGTGGCATTGCAGGCTGCTCTTTCATCGACGACGACTGTAAGATATGGGCCAAGGCCAGTGTGAACAGTAATGTCTATATGGCCAAACACACGGTCCTCTACGCGCTGTCGGCCGTTGACAAGAATATTCAGGAGGAGGGCCGGACACTCTTCGGGGTGCCCGCCGACGACGTGCAAAAAAAATGGAAAGAAATGGCTTATCAGCGCAATCTTTCCACTTTGTTTGAGGATGTCGCCCTCTTGAAAAAAGAGTTAGAAAGCAGGAAATAATCCTGCTTTCTTTTTTTTAACGGGAGGCCTTTGCCTCTTTGATCTTGGCTTGAACACCATCAATCTCTACCTGCTTCTTCTCGATTTTCTCTCCAAGCTTCTCGATTTTCTTCTGGGATTTTTCGATGTTCTTGTTGATCTTTTCGATTTTCTTGTTCTCCTTGGCTATAGCCTTGTTGTTCTTGGCAACCTCATTGTCGAGGCTGGCTTTCTCTTTCTGCAGTTTGGCTAACTCGGCTTCCAGAGCTTCAATCTGCTGGGAGATGGCAAAGGAAGGAACGGTGGCCAGGAAGTCATCCAAGAAGTTCTTGACTCTTCTGGCGATGTCGGGGTCGGTGGAGGAGGTGATAGCGTTCATGTTACCCTTGGTGATGATGAAGCTGATCTGGGTGGTTTTGTTTTTCTTCTTGCCGAACTCGCTCACCTGATAATAGATGTCGTAGCTGTCAGGACCGAAGGTGGCGCAGGGTTGGTTCAGATAGGCTCTGAAGCTGCCCTCTTTGCTGGCTTTCAACTGGAATTCTTTCTCCAGTTTGGTGCGCATGGCCAGGTCAACCACGTCCATGGTGTAGCCGTTGATATTGGCCAGATAGCCGCTCACCTGAGTCTTGTTGAACTTGACGGTGGATTCTTTAACATTCTGTGCGCTGGCAAAAGAAACCAGGCAGAAGGTCGTAAGGAATAAAAGTAACTTTTTCATACGGATATTATTTTTAGTTGATAATAATTTCAATTGGCTGCAAAAATAAAAAAATATACTTTTGCCGCATCAATTATGTCGCAAATATCGCATTTTTTATCGAAAATGTCTTTTCCTGTCTATCTGGCTCCCATGGAGGGGGTTACAGACAGGGCTTTCCGGCTCCAGTGCAAGCGCCAAGGGGCGGATGTGCTGATTTCGGAGTTCATTTCCTCGGATGCTTTGTCGCGGGAAGTGGACAAAAGTATGCGGAAGATGTGTTTTGACGAGGAGGAGCGTCCCTTCGGTGTGCAGATCTTCGGGCATGACGAGCACTCCTTGGTGACGGCGGCCCGCTATGCGGAGGAGCGTCGTCCGGACTTCATCGACATCAACTGGGGCTGTCCGGTCAAGAAGATTGTGAACAAGGGGGCGGGTTCTGCCATTTTGCAGGACATCCCGAAGATGGTTGCGCTCACCTCGGCGGTAGTGAAGGCGGTCGGATTGCCTGTCACCGTGAAGACGCGATTGGGCTGGGACAGCAGCAGCAAGCCCATCGTGGAGGTGGCGGAGCGACTGCAGGATATTGGCATACAGGCAATTGCGATACATGGCCGTACGCGTGCCCAGATGTATGGCGGGGAGGCAGACTGGTCATTGATCGGGGCGGTGAAAGAGAACCCCCGCATGACGATTCCCGTCATCGGGAACGGGGATATCAATAGTGCCGCCAAGGCGGTGGAGTACAAGGAACGCTATGGCGTGGACGCTGTGATGATCGGGCGCGCCGCCATCGGCAACCCTTGGATTTTTGCCCAGGTCAAGGCGCGCCTGGCCGGATTGCCAGAGCATGTTCCCTCCTATGAAGAGCGCGTGGCCATGGTGCTGCAGCAACTGCACACCACAGCCGAGGAAAAAGGGGAACGCAGGGCCGTGCTCGAGATGCGCAGCCAATATGCCGGCTATTTCAAGGCCATCCCTCATTTCAAGTGCACCCGCATGCAGCTGATGGCCGCCACCTCCATCGAGGAGTGTGCCCGCCTGCTGAACAGTTTTGTCGTCCCCCGGGAACCCTGAGTCTGTCCGTTTCCACCCCATCCCTTTGCCCTGTTGGCCCTTCCCGCATTGGAGAATTCTTCCCTTTGAAGACTCTGCACAAGGTCTTTATAGTGTCGGTAAACAATTGTGTTGCAGTTGTTTAAATGGCTATGTCAAATTTTTTTCCACCTGTTTGAGTTTTTCTCATTTTTTTTTGAGAAAGGATAAAGAAAAAAATGTATTTTTGGCTCCTTATTTTTATAGTGAATAATATACACTAATTAGAGTAATAATATAAAAACATAACAACAAAAATGAAAAGGATTTTACTCACTCTTGTCACGCTGATTGCACCGTTTGTGATCATTGCTCAAATTGCGCAGACTTCCATCGTCTTCGAGGAGTCATTTGACCAATCCACCGTGCAGATGACCACTACATCCAACCACGATCAGACGAATGGTGACTGGCACAAGGACAACACCTTGCATGTGTCTGGAACATCATCGTTCCATACGCCTGTCTATTCCACATCTACCAACTCCAGTGCCACGACTGCGGATATCCCGTTGACAGATCCCACCATCGCGAACATCAATCACATCTACCTGGAGTTCGACCAAATCTGTAAGGTGAACAATTTGGATAACGCTACCATCTACTATGCTGTGGCGTACGGTTACAACTCTGACGGTGACTTGAACTGGAGTACTTGGAACCAGTTGGTGTTCACCAGTACCAGCCCGTTCTATTTCGGCTCAGGTACCTATACGGGAGGTAAGTTCAATGCGAACTGCTACTCTAACTGGGCGGCTAACAACAACAATACTGTGCCGACCAACGCTTGGTGGCATCATGAGTATTTTGACTTGTCCAGCTTCATCTTCCAACAGGGCGCAACCCATTGTAAATTCCAGTTGCGTTGTAACAAGATTTCACCCTCTTCATCTGGAACCGATGTGTGTGCAGGTTGGTATATTGACAACTTCAAGGTCATCCTTTCCAACTGCGAGTTGGAGCGTCCTACCATCCAGCTGACGGCTCCAATCTATGTGAATAAGAACAACAACATGCTGAACAACATCGGACCTTACACCGTCCATGCCACACTGCATGACAATGACACGCTCAATCTGGACTCCCTCTATTGCAAATATAAAATCAACAATGGCGCGTGGACCACTTGCCCGAATGTCATCAACACCAACAACCTGACCGCTTCTGGTCATAATGTGACTGCCCAATGGGATTTCCCAACCATTTGTTATTATGATACAATCTATTATCGCATTCATGTGAACGATGTGCACGGCAGTCAGGCGCAGTTGGATACGCCGATGATTGCTTGGCATAACCAGAACAACATACAGAACAACGACTGTGCCTTGGACAGCACGGCCACCTTTGCCCCATTCCCCCATTGTTTCATTACGGGTGATGCACAGCCGGTAACGCTCCACTTCAAGAACAAGAGTGACGCCACCCATTCTCAAAGTACGGGTAGCCCATACCAGACGGCCTTGAATGTGACCTTGAAGGTTGAGAATGAAAACCACGTGGTGACTCATACCAGCTCCCATTCCTGGACCGGTTCCCTCTGCTTTGACGAGCCGTCCACCCTCTCTTTGGGTACTTTCACGCCTAGTCATGGCTACAACTATGTTACCATCTACGTCAATACGCGTAATGGTCAGGTGGATGGTAACCATTTGAACGATACCATCCGTTTCAGAGGTTATGCCTGCGATAGTCTGTTGCATGGCGACTATACCGTCGGCGGTACCAACCCCGATTTCGCCACGATGGCGGATGTGAAGGCAGCGCTGACCTATTGCGGCGTGGATGGTCCCACCGTTTTCCATTTCCGTCCCGGTACCTATCAGGACTTTGACTTCACGGAGAACTTTATCGGACAATCGGCCACCAACACCATCACCTTCCAAGGCGACAATGTGAACACGGTCATCGTCACCAATAACCATACTGATGCGGGTACCAACCTCTTTGGCGCGGTTACCTTGGTGAATGTCAACAACTTCATATTCCGCAATCTGACCTTGCAAGGAAAGAACAATGCGGTGTCCAGAGGTGTGGTCATCAGAGGCAACGGTTCCACGAATATCACCTTCGACGGCTGTCATATCACGGCTTACAACACCAACTCCACGGCCAACACCAGTTTTGCCATCGGTCGTTCCGTGGCCGCCACCACCATTCCGGATACGGTTACCATTCAGAACTGTACCATCACGGGTGGTAACTACGGTGTTTACTACTATGGTTCCAACGCCCGCAAGAATGTGTTGAACATCACGGGCAATACGGTTCGTTCCTGCTATCGTGGTATCTACACCTATTACAGTTCCTCCACGATTGCCAACAACCATGTCAGCCAAGTGAACATGTCGAGCCCGCAGAACTTCACCGGTATCTATGTGGACTATGTCTCTGGTGCCGATATCAATGGCAACACCATCGACAGCACCTACGATGCGGAATACGGTATCTTCTTCCGTTATGCCACCTTGGCAGACTTCTACATCCGCAACAACCATGTGAAGGTGGGCAATTCCAATTTCGGTATTGACATTGAGAACAGCTCTTCCACCACCGCCATTACCGGTTATGTCTATAACAACGAGGTGATTCTCTACCCGGTGACGGCTGCCGCCTCTTACGCTATGCAAATCAAGACCAGCAACCTGTTGAAGGTCATCAACAACAGCTTGTATGTCAAGTCTGACGCCCCCTATTCCAACACGGCGGCATTGCGTATTGAGAACAATAACAATACATATTTAGATAATAATATCCTTATTAATAATGTCAACTGCAGTGACAATACAAACTATCCGTTGTATCTGAATGCCAACTCCACGGTCACGGGTGCTTACAATGACTTCTACTCCAATTCTGGCATTGTAGCTTACAAGACGGTTACGCGCAATACAATTGCTGAGTTGGAGAATGCAGTGACCACCTTGACGAACAGTATCAGTGAGATGCCGGCCATTGACAATCCGACCGGCAGTTTGCTGCCTACCTCCTTCACGGGCTTTGAATGCCCGCGTATTGCGCCAGTCAATGCGGATATCCGTCAGATTGAGCGTTCTGCCTTGACCTACATGGGTGCTTATGCAGCGTTGATTGCTTCTGTGGATGCTTCTATCGTGGCCATGACCAATCCTGCCCTGGG
>JAFYEU010000073.1 GCA_017544105.1 Bacteroidales bacterium | reverse complement strand
CGAGGTATGCCTTCATTCAAACTGACTATTAAACCTGGTCAAAAAGTTCAAAAGGCTATAATCCCCTTAGCCGGTTTTGGTACCCGCGTTTTTCCGGCTGCAAAGTGTGTCGGGAAGTGTTTTATGCCGCTGCTGGACACAGATGGTCTTCTTAAACCTGCGCTGATGATTATGATGGAAAGATTGATGGAGGCGGGTATTGAGAAGATCGCCCTGGTGATTGGCGAGGACGAGCAGGAAGAATTTGACAGGTTCTTTTCGCCGCTGCCGACAGAATATAGGGAACACCTGAATCCGTGATGTTTTTTGACACCAAGAGCTCCAGCAAGCCGATGTTACAGGCATTCTGCCATAACAAAGGACTTTCCCGAGAATCACCCGTTGGGTGAAGGAAAAGTATGGTTTTCTTGCTGCCGATATGGTATCATAATCCCATAAGAAAGGGGTCAGATACCATGTCAATCCGTCAGACAATCGAGCTCTATTTCACCGGTGAGCGGCTCATTACTCCATCGGGTCTGAGCAGCGTTGGGAACATGCTGAGCAAAAGTGAATTTGTCTACTACTGCAACCAGCGTCGTGACATACCAAAGCGAAGTGAACCTTATATTCCCAACGGTGATATTACCCTGACCTACATTGGACAGTTGGTGCAAGGCAAGCCCACCTTTGAAGCTGTCCGGGAGATGCAGGCAGACCCTGAGTATTATCGAATCGCACTTGGTCTGAAGCGGGGTATTCCGTCTGCGGAGACACTGAGACAGCGACTGGACGCCATCGGCGACTCCATGCGCAACCAGATTCTGCTGGCCAACGTTAATCTGTTCACAGCACACAGTATCGAGCCCACACCTCTGGCGACGGGTGAGGTGCCATTGGATATTGACGTCACCCCCATGGACAACTCCAAGTCCAATAAGGAAGGGGTCTCCAGAACCTACAAAGGCTTCGATGGGTTTGCTCCAAATGTTGCCTATGCAGGAACCGAAGGCTTTATGGTCAATATTGAACTGCGCGAGGGCAGCCACCATTGCCAGAAACATACCCCGGAGTTTCTCGTCGAAACGCTTGAGTGTACCCACAGGATCACCCAAAGGCCTCTCCTGGTTCGAATGGATGCCGGGAATGACGCTGCCGAAAACCTTGGCATTGTCCTCGAAGACGGTAGTTGGTTCATTGTCAAGCGCAACATCCGCAGCGAGTCCAAAGACATGTGGCTGAACATGGTAAAGGATTGCTGCAAGGATATCCGAAACCCCAGGGATGGAAAGACCGTGTACGTCGGGTCGAGCTGGCGGGATGTCGTCTATAAAGACTCGGATGGCACGGAACACACTATATGCCTGCGCATGGTCTACGAGATCATTGAGCGAACCATTGACAAGCACGGGCAGATCCTGATGCTGCCGGACATCGAAGTCAATATGTGGTGGACGAATCTCGGCTGGTCAGATGACCAGATCATCGAATCCTACCACGCTCATGGAGAGTGCGAGCAGTATCACAGCGAGCTCAAGACAGATATGGACATCGAACGGCTGCCTTCCGGCAAATTCGAAACCAACGCCCTCGTACTGGAACTGGCAATGATCTCGTTCAACATTCTGCGTATGATTGGGCAGGAATCCCTCAAGCACAAGCAGCCGGATAAGCGTCCTGTACGTCGTCGCCGGCTGAGAACAGTCATCTCTAATCTCATTCTGTTCGCTGGGCATCTGACCCGCCATGGCCGAAGGTTACGGTTGGCTGTAGGTGTGAGCAATGCCTGGTCAGACGCCTTTGTTGGCGTATGGAGGCGATTTGCGCCATCATGACCATCGGCGAACTGAATAGACCGGAAAATGCCTGTTGACAGGTTTGTTTGGCGTGCGTATATCTCCCCCTTCCCGCCGTGGTGTCGGCTTCCCGGACAGATTCAAGCCGATGTCCTAAGCGGGAATCAAAAACGACAGTTAGTTCACGGATTCAGGGAAAACTTACCTGCGGACAAACTGGCGTGCGAAGAAACGATAAACAAGATGAGGCCGCATATTACCTATATTCATCAGAAGGAACGAAAAGGGTTTGGCCATGCCGTCTGGCTGACGAAGAAATTTGCCGATGGAGAGCCTGTTCTGCTTCTTTTGGGTGATTTCGTCTATAGATCCAATACAGCAGAGAGCTGCAGCAAGCAGATAATTGACGCATATAAAGAATGCGGCAGAACCCTTGTTAGCATCATGGAAGTTCCAATCGAACGTGTGGTTCATTATGGCATTCTTCATGGTGTGTGGGATGAAGACGAAGAAATCATGAAGGTAGATAAGATGGTCGAGAAGCCCATGGACGATTATGCTAAGGAATATTTGGGTGTCAAGAACAAAAGAGGAGAACGAAAGTATTATGCCACATTTGGCCAGTATGTTCTGACACGGGAAGTATATGATGAGCTCGAGAAGGAAATCAATTCAGGGAAACCGTCTGAGGGGAAGGAATTCGGTTTAACGGGTGCATTGGATCGAGTGCGTGAGAATTGCGGGATGTATGGATTTGTTCCGAAGGGAAAGGCGTTTGATATTGGCCTGCCGGATGCATACCGCGAAACGATGATAAACTATTGCAAGTAGTGCAACCAGCGGATTCATGTCTGTTATGAGTTAGAAGAGCAAAAAACAAGAATGGAATCAATATGAATATATCGGAAAAGCAAAAAATCCT
>JAFYEU010000072.1 GCA_017544105.1 Bacteroidales bacterium | reverse complement strand
TCAGTGCTGAGAAAGATTCTGCAAGAAGAGAACGTCTCATCGACACGCTGCTCTATTCCTATGAGGTTCGTAATCAGGCCTTTCCTGAAAAATTCACGCAAGGATACTGCTTGGGATTCAAGGCATATAACCTGTTGCAATATCGTAAGGATCTCTTGAAGAAAGATATCAACAAGGTTGAGGAGATCTTGGACATGTTCATTGAATCCGTGGAGATGGAAAAGGAGAATACCCAGCCTGCCATTTGGGATAAATATTTCCAACTGGCTGAGACGATGACCAAGGCAAAGAAAGACACCTCTTATGTGATTGAAGCCTATGGTCGTGCAACAGACTATCTGGATATTTCCATCAACAACGCGATGGTTCAATACGAAAGACAAGTGGCTGTGTTGGATAGCTTGACGGAGCTCTACACCTCCAACAAGATCGATACGGATTATCTTGTGCACCTGAGCAAAAAGCCTGCTGCTGACACCGCCCGTCAGATGAAACTGGCCTTGAACTATCGTAAGACTTTGGCCAAGATAGAGAAGGCTGTTGCCCCGTATGCTTCTTGCGAGGTGCTGGAAGAACTCTATGCCGCCAAGTTGGAATCCATCAAGAACGATATCTCCGCTGTCAACAAGATTGTTGTTACCATGGCAAAAGGCGACTGCTTGACCAGCCCGGTATTCAAAGACGCTCTGTACATCCAGCATAACGCAAAACCGAGCAGAACATCTGCTTACTGGATGGGAATACTCTCCTTGAACTCTTACGCTGTCAATAACGACAAGTCGGAAATTGACGCCGCTATTCTCTATCTGCAGGATGCTGTCAGAATGAGTGAGACGAATGAGCAAAAGGCTGATGCCAATTATGTGTTGGCTACCGCATACCAGACCAAGCTTGCTTTCTCCGAGGCTCGTAATGCCGCATATGCTGCCTTGAAGGCTGATCCTAACATGGGTAAGGCTTACATCTTGATCGGTGACCTCTACAAGGCATCCGGAAGCAGATGCTCCGATGGTATCCCTTATGATTACAACTGGGCGGCTGCCGACAAGTACAGCAAGGCTGCTGCTGTGGATCCTTCCTGCGCCTCTGTTGCCAATGCACGCCGCGCCTCCCTGCACTTCCCGACGAAAGAAGAGCTCTTCAGACGTGGTATGAGCGCTGGATCTTCCTATCATGTGGGATGCTGGATCCAGGAGAATACAACCGTCAGATAAGACTACGCTCCATGCAGTCTCTATCGTGGACGACCCTAAAGAACACCATCATGACTTTTTGTCTGATGGTGTTCCTTATTTCTTGTAACCGCCATTCGGATAAGGTGGAGCTCTTCTCCTATCAAGGCAAGTATCCCGATGAATCAGCTGAAAACATCACCATTACGATGAGTGATTCCGGCAAGATCAGTTTTATGGTCACCACTCCTATTTTGAATCACTACGCTTCAGGTAACGATAACTACACCGATTGTCCGGAAGGTATCAAGATCGTGTCTTTTACCGAGTGGGGCGAGAAACAGGCCATCATCACCGCTGATTATGCCGCGTATGAAAATAATTCCGTGTATCGCGCTTCCAAGAACGTTGTCATCCATGATGTCATCAAGGGAGATACGCTGGAAACAGACGAGATCATCTGGGACCAACGAACCCGAACCATCTATTCCAATGTACTCGTCAAGCAGAAAAAGGCTGACGGCTCGGTGAACTATGGGGACGGATTCACTGCTGACGAACGCTTCACCAAATATACCATTGTCCATCCTCGTGGTGAGATGAATGGTTTTGATTTCTAGCGGGAAACAATCAAAAATGATATAATCAATAAAAACGGATATAGAAAAATTGTATTTTTGCCGTTTATTATAAAAACAGAATAACATGCAGAATATCAGAAATATAGCTATTATTGCGCACGTCGACCATGGTAAAACGACGTTGGTGGACAGAATTTTACACCAGGCACATCTCTTTCGGGAGAATCAGCAGGTGCAGGATTTGGTGCTTGACAATAATGATTTGGAAAGGGAGAGAGGCATCACGATTCTGTCAAAGAATGTGTCAGTCCGATATAAAGGCTATAAAATCAACGTGATAGATACCCCAGGACATAGTGACTTCGGTGGAGAGGTGGAGCGTGTGCTGAACATGGCAGATGGCGTGTTGCTGGTGGTGGATGCTTTTGAAGGTCCTATGCCCCAGACTCGCTTTGTGACTCAAAAGGCCATTGAGCTGTGCCTGAAGCCCATCGTGGTCATCAACAAGGTGGACAAACCCAACTGTCAGCCCGACCTTGCACAAGAAGCTGTTTTTGAGTTGATGTTCAACTTGGGTGCCAGTGATGAGCAGCTTGACTTTCCGACGGTCTATGGTTCTGCCAAGAATGGATGGATGGGACCGGATTGGAAGACTCCTACCACGGACATTTCTTATCTTTTGGATACCATCATCGAGAACATCCCTGCCCCCAAAGCTGATGACGGCAATCTGCAGATGATGATCTCTTCTTTGGATTTTTCCTCCTATGTGGGACGTATTGCCGTGGGTCGTGTGAAACGAGGTAGCATCCAATGGGGACAAACTGTCTCACTGGTGAAACGCGATGGATCCATCCAACAATCCAAAGTCAAAGAGTTATATGTTTTTGAAGGGTTGGGGAAAGAGAAAATCAAAACCCCGGTCGAAGCTGGCGAAATATGCGCGGTGTTGGGATTGGACGACTTTGAAATAGGCGACACGGTGGCCGATTTTGAGAATCCTGAGCAACTTCCGCCGATCAAGGTGGATGAGCCGACCATGAGCATGTTGTTTACCATCAACAATTCCCCTTTCTTTGGGAAAGAGGGCAAATATGTCACCTCCAGACATCTGCGTGACCGTCTCTTTGCCGAGCTGGAACGTAATTTGGCCATGAGGATTGAGGAAACGGAATCCCCGGAACGACTGAATGTCTTCGGTCGCGGAATTTTGCATCTTTCTATTTTGATTGAGACTATGCGCCGGGAGGGTTATGAGCTTCAGGTGGGTCAACCGCAGGTCATTATCAAGGAGATTGATGGACAGAAGTGTGAACCTATTGAACAACTGATGGTGCTGGTTCCGGAGGAGATGTCCAGTCGTGTGATTGACTATGTCTCTCGTCGCAAGGGCGAATTGCTGTCCATGGATACGGTCAATGACCGGGTGCATCTTAACTTCAACATTCCGTCAAGAGGTTTGATAGGCTTGTCCAACCAATTGCTGACGGCAACCGAAGGTGAGGCCATTATCTCCCATCGTTTTGTGGAGTTCCAACCTTGGAAAGGCGAGCTCCCGGGTCGCCATGCCGGCTCCTTGATTGCGATGGAAACAGGCCAAGCGTATGCGTATGCCTTGAACAAGTTGCAAGATAGAGGCAAATTCTTCATAGAGCCGGGAGAACAGGTGTATGCGGGCCAAGTGATCGGCGAGCATATCCGACAAGGGGATTTGGTCATCAATGTATGCAAGTCCAAAAAACTCTCTAATATGCGTGCAGCAGGTTCTGATGAGAAGTTGGTCCTGGCGCCCCCTATCAAGTATTCACTTGAGCAGTATATGGAGTTTATCGCCAAGGATGAGTATCTTGAGATTACCCCTGTTTCGTTACGCTTGAGAAAAATCATCCTGGATGAAATTGAACGGAAGCGTGCCGAAAAAAGAAACACGGACACTATTTAGACCCTGATATGCAGAAAGAGGAGTTCTATACCCATCTTTGTGAAGAGTTGCGTCAAAACCCTGCGTTGTATCCCTATTACAAACTTACCCATGGTAGTGAGCAGCAGCAGCGATTCCGCAAATCCTATTTTATGCAGCGATTGGCCTATTTGGAGAAGTACATAGACACTTCCAAGCCGCTAAACATCTGGGATTGCGGATGTGGTTATGGAACTACCGGACTTTTTTTAGCTATGAATGGTATTCCCAGTATGGGTTCTTCTCTGGAGTATTACATCGATCAACTGGAAAACCGTCGACGTTTTTGGCAACAATATGGGGATCCGTCCCTCTTTTCCTATCGATATGCCAATATTTTTGACCAGGATATTGCCCCGGAGACTTTTGATATTATCATCATGCAAGATACACTTCACCATATTGAACCCGTGGATAAGGCTTTGAATCTTTTCTATGCTGCACTCAAAAAAGGAGGAAAGCTCATTCTTATAGAGGAGAATGGTGCTTGTATCTTGAAAAATTTGATGCTTTTTCTCAAGAGAGGGAACAAGAAGATCGTGGAGGTCTATGATGAGAAGCTGCAAAAGACCCTGCTGATGGGCAATGAAAACGTCCGTTCCGAAAAACAATGGTTGGAATTGTTCCGGAAGACCCCCTTCACTTTGTTGGAGGATTCTCTGTCCTATATCCGCATTCTTCCTCCGTGTAGTTATCGGAAACGATCCTGTCAGGAGGTGGAACATATCGAGCAGTCGGTGTGGTATCCTAAGACATGGTTCCGCGAACATTGCTTTTTCGGACTGAATATGGTATTTGTCAAATAATCCCGGAAACGGATTCTATCATGGCAGATTATACATGGATTCATCAATTGGCAGAGGTACTTAATCAGCGTGCATTCTCTTCTGTCGTGTTCTTGACGGATTCGCATGTGGATAGTCTCTATTCCTCTTATTGTGCGGAACTGCAGTCTCAGGTTTCTTGTCCCATGTGGAAAATTGTGGTCCCGGCAGGAGAATCTTCCAAAAGCTTGTCGCAAGTGGAGCGAGTCTGTACCGAATTGTTGCAGCTGGATTGCGACCGGAAGGCTTGTATGGTCAATTTTGGTGGAGGTATGATCAGTGATTTAGGTGGTTTTATAGCTTCGGTTTACAAGAGAGGGATTGCCTTTGTGAACTATCCGACCACCTTGATGGCCATGTTGGACGCTTCGATAGGCGGCAAGACTGGGGTTAACCTGTCTCAAGCCAAAAATATGATTGGGCTGGTGCGCCAACCACTCCAAGTGATAGGGCCAGATCTTTCTTTGTTGCAAACACTTCCTCAGGAGGCTATCCTCAGTGGTTTTGGCGAGATGATAAAATGTGCATTGATAGGGATGCCTGCTCTTTTTGATGCTTTGGAGCAACTTGACGTCGTAGAGGAGGCAGCCATTCAGCGCGTCTGGGTAGAACAATGTGCCATGTTAAAGCAGGAGGTGGTCCGGGAAGATCCTGAGGACTACTCCTATCGTCATATATTGAATTTCGGCCATACCATCGGTCATGCGATAGAGAGTTGGCGTTTGGCCACTGAACAGCCCATTCCGCATGGAGTGGCGGTGGCGGAGGGCATCTTTTATGAGACGGCCTTGTCCCATCGTCATGGTTCCCTGTCGGCAGAAGAGATGTCTCGTATTCAGCGGTTGATCAGAAAGTTTTACCCTCCCTTGGATTTGCAGGAAGGGATAGGGCAAATCCTATCCTATATCCAATATGATAAGAAGAATCATGCCGATAAGATTAATTTTACTTTGTTGGATGCTATCGGCGTGGCAAGACCAGACTGTTTGTTGGATTGGCAGTACTGTGCTGATTGTCTGAGCAGCCAAGGTCAGTAGTTTCCTCATAAGTTTGTTCATAAAAAAAGAGAATAATCTTTGGATTATTCTCTTCAAATGATGATAGGGTATATCGTTTTTAGTCGGCCAGATCGGAGAAGAACTCCTTGAGATCATCGCCGCTGCGATTCTCAAACAGGGGAGTGTTGTTGGCGAACACCTCTTCTTCCATAGCCGTTGCCACGCTCATGTTTTGAATCTTTTGTTCGCGGAGGATGGTCGGTTCTTGGATCATGGATTTCCATTCAATATCATCAATGTGATTATCTTCTGTTCTTTCCCCTTGGACATAACTCGGTGCCTCAGGACTGTTTGAGCCAGTTTCAAACACGAAGGGGTCTTGAGAGGCGGGGGTTTCTATCTCAGTCGGGTTCGGGGTATTGATGGTTTCGGTGGCGTCTTGGATTGTGCCGTCGATTACCTCGTCGTTGATGGGGGTGTCAGAAACGAAGATCTCCTGTTGATGATCGTTGGTGACGATGCTGCCGCTGTTGTTCAGGTAGGCTGCGGGGGTGTCGAATTTGGTGATGATGACGGACAATTTGACGGCGTCATCCAGAGATTCGTCCACGCCCATACCATGGATGATCTCAGCGTCATCGCTTTGCAGGGCTTGCAGGCGGGAGGTGATCTCATTCAGTTCGGAGCCGGTGAAGTGGGCGTTAGGACCAAAGGCGATGAAGAACAGGAAGTTTTCTGCATTTTGGATGACGGAGGAGTCGAGCAGAGGGCAGGCGAGGGCTTCATCCACGACTCTTTGGATGCGGTCTTCTCCACGTGCGGTGGCGATGCCGAGCATAGCTTTACCGCTGTTGGTCATGACGGTCTTGACATCGTTGAAGTCCACATTCTGATAAAAGTCGCAGGTGATCATCTCGGCGATGCACTTGCAGGCATTCTTGAGCACATCATTGGCGTATCCATAGGAATTCAAGATATCCTCGTCCTGATAGTATTTCAGGATATTTTCGTTCTTGATGATGATCAGGGAGTCCACATGTTTGGACATCTCGTCAATGCCTTCTTGGGCGAGTTTTTTGCGTTTGGAGCCCTCGTAGTCAAAGGGGGAGGTTACAACGCCTATGGTGAGGATACCCATTTCGCGGGCCACTTCAGCGATGACCGGGGAGGCGCCGGTGCCGGTGCCTTTGCCCATTCCGGCGGTGATGAAGAGCATCTGGGTCTCTTTTCCTATGAAGTCGGCGATTTTCTCCTTGCTCTCCACGGCCAGTTGTCGGGCAACTTCAGGTCTTGCGCCGGCGCCCAAGCCAGAGCCAAGCAGGAGTTTGCGGGGAATAGGGCTCTTTTCCAGATGCCCTTGGTCGGTGTTGCAGATCAAGAAGTCAACACCTTTGATACCTTCTTTGTACATGTGAGCCACAGCGTTGCTTCCGCCGCCACCAACGCCTAATACTTTGATGATGGAGGAGTTTGCCGTTGTGCCAAAATCAGGTGTCATATCAAAAATCTCAGTCATAGTATATGTTTTTTCTATAATATCAAACAATGGTTAATGGTTAGTAATGGATTAATGGTTTTTCAAGGTGATTATGAGACTTGTTCAATTCGCTCTTTCAAGAACTTGCGGATTTTGTCGAACACGCCCCATCCATCGTTGACGGGTTCCTTGGTGGGCTTGGACTTTTCCCGGTTGTTGGTCGTAAATGGGACGAAAGGTCCGCCTTCCACTTCAGCACCGTATTTGAGCAGGCCGAGGGCTGTTGCATACATGGATTTCTTGAGGTCGGAAGGGATGTTCTTCTCAAATCCTTGTTCGGGGATGCCGATACGGGTGTTGTATCCGGTCTTGAACTGCACGAGTTCCTTCAAGTGTTTCAGTTGTGCGCCGCCGCCAGTCAGGACGATGCCGCGGTTGGCAACCAGGTCTGCATACCCAGAATTGTCAATCTCAGCCTTGACGGATCCGATGATGTCACATTCTACGCGGGCGTTGATGATCTTAGCCAGGTAGTTCTCGCTGATTTGAACAGGGGTGGGTTGCTTGGGTATGGTGATGATGTTGTTTTGATTGCTCTTGTTGACGATGCAGGTCCCATGTTGGATCTTGAGCTTTTCTGCGGTGTCTTTCGGGATGCTGCATACCGTTGCGATGTCAGAGGTGATGATGTTGCCTCCGATGGCGATCACTTTGGTGAAGACGGGGCTTCCGTTGGCATAGATGATCAGGTCGGTCGTTCCGCCGCCGATGTCAATCAATGCAACACCTTCTTGTTTTTCCTCTTCGGTCAGGCAGGAGATAGCGGAGGCGATGGGCTCCAGGATGATTTCCTTAAATTTCATGTTGGCATCGCTGCCGCAACGTTTGATTTTGTTGATCTCAGCCTCTTTGCCCGTGATCAACTGGTAGGTGCCCATGACGGTATGGCCTAAAACGCCGACGGGGTCGGTCATCTCCCGGGTGTTGTCAATCATGTAAGACTGGGGGATGACATCGATCAGGGTCTCACCGGGGTTCAGGTTGACCAGTTCCACCTCTTGTCTCAGCTTGTCAATTTCATTTTGCTGGATGGGCTCGTCATTGCCGTAACGATATAAGAAGTGTTTGTATTTGCTGGTCTTGATATGATGGCCTGCCACGCCGACATACACCGGCAGGTCGTCAATGTCGATTTGGGATTGGTTGATGGCATTCTGTTTGGACATCTTAATGCCTGCCACAGTCCGGAATATGTTGATGATCTCGCCGAATTCGACGCCGGTGGAATCCCCTTTGCCCCAGCTCAGAACATCAATTAATCCGTTTTCATTACGATAGCCGACAATGGTGACGATTTTGGTGGTACCGATGTCCAGACTGACGATAAAGTTGTTTTCAGAAATGTTTTTTGCCATAACCCTTGCTTATTTTTTTTGTGCGATTATTCTGTTTTTAAAACGGGCATCCAATTGGGCGTACCGGTCGTAGCCGAGGTGTGTCAAGCCGTCTTGGTACACATGCTTCAGGTTGGAAAGCTTCTCGGCAGCATTGGTCTCATCCCCGAAGAGAATGACGTGGTGACCAACGGAGGAGACCAACTCCACCTGATGCTGATCGTTCAAGTAAAGCTGTCTGAATTGCGCCTTATAGTAGTCGTCCTTGTTGATCTCTTGGCAGATGGTGAAGAGCGGAAGCAACTGTTTGTTTATTTTGGAGCCTTTTTTATAGCTTTGCTGTATGTTTCCGTTGGCAATGGGGAGGTAGTCCGTCATTTTCGGAGAGAAGGGGAGCAGGTATCCTTTGCTATCCACGAAATAATGCTCGCCTTTTGCGTTGAATACATGCAGGACAATCTCTTTCAAGGTATAGTCAATCAAGAGCTTGTTGTTAGAGAAGTGGACAAAGTTCACTTTTTCCACGTAAGGATTGTTCTCGAGAATTTCAGAGATGGGTTCCAGTTGAACTTCCTTCACTTTTTTGCCGAGAACTTCCACTCTGGCATCTGCCATCATCTGTTCCAGGTCGTGCTGGGTCACGAGAATGCTCTCGTTCTGAGAGTGGGGGGTTATTTTAATGCTTTCGCATTTTTGGTTGGGGATTTTGACAATAGCCAGAATCATCAGCACGCATATTGCGCTGATTAACACAAAGATAGAAACGAATCTGGCAATTTTCATCGAATAAGTCCTCTTATGATATAATAAGCCACAAAAGTACAACTAAAAACGGGTGCATTTTTGCTGGGAACAAAATATTAATAAACAAAAAAATGTTGATAATGCTCTTGGGCACAGAGCTGTTTCAGATGGTTTGCCGCACATGTTTTTCGAGTGTTTCCAACCTCGAAATTGTTTTCTGGGAAATATAAAGAAAACTGCTATGGGAGATGGTAGTGGCTTGGACAAGCCCTTCATCGGCCATAGCAGTGAGGGTAATGATGAGTCGCTTTGAGAAGCGGTTGTAGGAATCTCAATTATTTGTATTCCTGGACTTTCACTTCACCATTGAGAATCATATTGGCATTCAAGGCGAGGGCGGCCATTTCGTCTTCACCCGGGAATACGGCAACCGGAGCGATCCAGCTGACATATTTCTTGATGCGTTCCACCACGGGTTTGCCGTAGGCGATGCCGCCGGTGAGGAGGATGGCGTCCACTTTTCCTTGGAGAACGCAGGCGTTTTCTCCAATCTGTTTGCCTACTTGGTAAGCGAAGGCTTCTTCGAGCAATTCGGCTTTTGGATCGCCGGCGATGGCCGCTTTCTCGATGGAATAGGCGTCATTGGTGCCGAAATAGCCGACATAGCCGCCTTTTCCGACGAGCACGCGTTGCATATCTTCTTGGGTGTATTTTCCGCTGAAGCAAGCCTTGAGGAATTGGTTCATCGGGAGCGTTCCAGAACGATCAGGGGAGAAGGGGCCTTCGCCGTCCAGGGCTTGGTTCACGTCGATAACCCGTCCATGGCGATGCGCGCCCACGCTGACGCCGCCACCCATGTGACAGACAATCAGGTTCAGCTCTTCATAGGGTTTGCCAATCTGCTTGGCATAGATGCGGGCGATGGCTTTATGGTTGAGAGCGTGGAAAATGGATTTGCGCTCAAAATCCGGATGACCGGTGATGCGGGCGACCGGTTCCATCTCATCCACCACCACGGGGTCCGCAATATAGGCTGCATCCAGTCCGATCACGGAGGCAAGACTGTCGGCGATAAGACCGCCCAGGTTGCATGCATGTTGTCCACTGTAACCCTCCATCAAATGTTTCTTCATCAAATCGTTGATTTTATAAACACCGGAGGTGAGCGGTTTTACCAGACCTCCGCGCCCCATGATGATGTTGATGGAGTGCAGGTCGATATTGGCATTCTCGAGTTCGGAAATGATCACATCACGACGAAAAGCATACTGGTCTGCGATAGTGGCAAACTTGGATATCTCTTCTGTAGAATGCTTGATATTCTTAATGTAAACCTGTTCTGTTCCTTCAAAAATAGCTATCTTTGTGGAGGTAGATCCGGGGTTGATGGCAAGAATTTTTTTCATAAGATGGTATTTAGGTTAATTATTGATGATTGTACTTACGGAGTCGATTTCGCTATAGCTGATGCCGGCGTTGGTCTTGACATAGGCGCAGACGTAATAGACGGTGTCAACCATGGGCAAGTCGTATGTCCACTCAAACTGTTCGTCGTAGCAGGAGTTGTTGAGGGTCACCACGGTGGTATAGACATCGCTGGCGGAGAGCTTCTTGAAGAGGCTGAAGCAGAAACCTTGTTCGATAAAGTAGGTGCAGCCGCCATTGTCTGTAATGACGGCGGTGCCGGTTAGGGTTTTCCCGTTGGCGGAGCATGCTTTCAGCTCTACCGTTGCTGGTTTAAACTTCTGGCAGCCAGTCATACAGAACAAAGTGACTGCCAAGCAGAGGGCAATAATTTTCTTCACCTTTTTAAATTTAGAATCAAGGTGGCAAAAATAAAAAAAAATATAGATATAGTCAAGAAGCGGAAAAACAGTTCAGGCAGTTTTTTTGGAAAGGGGACAAGTTCGCCTTGGTTACTGCATGTTGTTTTTGCGGTTCTTGAGGATGTCGACAGCCAGATAAATGGCGTTTCGCATGGCTTGTCCGTCAGCTTTGTTCTGTCCGGCAATGTCATATGCGGTACCATGGGCAGGGGAGGTCCTGACGATAGGCAGTCCGGCCGTATAGTTCACCCCAGAGGAGGACAGCAATTTGAAAGGTATCATGCCTTGGTCATAGTACATGGCCAAGACGGCATCGAATTTACGGTAGGTCCCTTGGGCGAAGAAACTGTCGGCAGGGAAGGGACCGAAGGCGTTGATGTGTTCTTGGAAGGCCAGTTCGATAGAGGGTCGGATAACCTCTTGGTCCTCTTTTCCCAAGATGCCATTGTCTCCGGCGTGGGGGTTAAAGGCCAAAACGGCAATGGTAGGATTGTCGATGGCGAAATCTTGCTTGAGAGTCTGGTGCAAGACTTTCAGTTTCTGCATCAGCAGATCTTTGGTGATGGCAGCGGGGACTTCGCTCATGGGGAGGTGATTGGTGGCGAAGGCCACGCGAAGGTTCTCAGACACCATCATCATCAGCGCTTTATGCCCATTGCCGCCAAAGTAGTGCTCAAAGAATTCGGTATGGCCTGGGAAGGTGAACTTGTCGGACTGGATGTTGTCCTTGTGGATAGGAGCGGTCACGATAGCGTCAATCCGGTTGTTTTTGAGGTCTCGTCCGGCGGCATAGAGGGACCGTTCGGCCATCTGTCCTGCGATTTTGGTGCTGGTGCCCAGGTCGATTTTCACCTCATCATCGAAGATGTTGATCAGGTTGGGACGTTTGTTGGACAGTTGTTCGGTATTCTTCACAAACTGGAAGGAGAAATCAGGGATATTCATGTACTTCTTGTGGTAGGAGGCGGCTTTGGCCAGTCCATAGACCACAGGGGTGCAGATGTCCATGATTTTATTGTCGCAGAGGGATTTCAGGATCACTTCGTATCCGATACCGTTTACATCACCTTGGGTGATACCGATGATATGGTGTTTATTTTCAGCCATGGCAGACAGGGTTATTTGTTAGCATTAAAGGCCACTTCATACTCTTCGAAACCTTCGATGATGTCGCCCACTTTGAGGTCGTTGCATCCATCGATGTTCAGACCGCAATCCTGGCCGGAGGTCACCTCCTTGACATCGTCCTTGAAGCGGCGGAGGGAGCCGAGTTTACCGGTATAGATGACGATACCGTCGCGGATCAGGCGGATCTTGGAAGAGCGTTGCAGTTTGCCATCGAGGACCAGACAGCCGGCGATATTGCCGACTTTGGAGATATGGAACACCTCTTTGATTTCGAGGTTGGCGATGATTTTCTCCCGTATTTCCGGAGTGTGCATGCCGGCGATAGCGTCTTTGATTTCGTTGATGGCGGTATAGATGATAGAGTAGGTGCGGATGTCGATCTGTTCGGCTTCGGCCATCTTGCGTGCGCCGGCGGTGGGGCGTACCTGGAAGGCCACGATCAGGGCGTTGGAGGCGGTGGCGAGCATGACGTCGGTCTCTGTCACGGCACCCACGGATTTGTGGATGACGTTGACCTGTACCTGTTCGGTGGAGAGTTTGAGAAGTTCTCCGGAGAGTGCTTCCACGGAGCCGTCCACATCACCTTTCACGATAATGTTCAGCTCTTTGAAGTCGCCGATAGCGATACGGCGGCCGATCTCGTCGAGGGTGATATGTTTCTGGGTGCGGAGGCCCATCTCGCGGGCGAGTCTGGCCCGTTTGGTAGCTATGTTGCGGGCTTCCTGTTCGCTTTCGCACACTTTGAAGGCGTCGCCGGCTTGCGGGGCGCCGTTCAGGCCTAACATCAGGACGGGCGTGGCGGGTCCTGCGGCCTTGACGGCTTGGTTACGTTCGTTGAACATAGCCTTGACTCTTCCGTAGCAGCTGCCGGCCAGCACGGAGTCACCGATGCGCAGGGTGCCGTTCTGAACCAGCACCTTGGCCACATAGCCGCGGCCCTTGTCGAGGGAGGACTCGATGACGGCACCCACACCAGGACGGTTCGGGTTGGCCTTGAGGTCGAGCAACTCGGCTTCAAGCAGCACCTTTTCCAGCAGTTCCTTGACATTTGTACCATGCTTGGCATCAATCTCCTGGCACTGGTAGTTGCCACCCCAGTCTTCCACGAGGATATTCATGTTGGCAAGTTCGGTGCGGATGCGCTCCGGATCTGCATTGGGTTTGTCAATCTTGGTGATGGCGAACACCATGGGGACACCTGCCGCCTGGGCGTGGTTGATGGCCTCGATGGTCTGAGGCATCACAGCGTCATCAGCGGCCACCACGATAATACACAAGTCGGTGATCTTGGCACCGCGGGCACGCATGGCGGTAAAGGCTTCGTGACCGGGAGTGTCCAGGAAGGTGATCTTTCGGCCGTCAGAAAGGCTGACCTCGTAAGCACCGATGTGCTGGGTGATACCGCCCGCCTCACCGGCAATGACGTTGGTCTTACGGATATAGTCCAAGAGAGAGGTCTTACCGTGGTCAACGTGACCCATGACGGTGATGATCGGATGACGGGGTTGGAGATCCTCCTCCGTATCCTCAGCTTGCGCCTCGTTGTCATCGGCATCTGCGCCAATGAACTCAACCTGGAATCCGAACTCTTCTGCCAGCAGGGAGATGGTCTCCGCGTCCAGGCGCTGGTTGATGGACACAAACAATCCGATACTCATGCAGGTGGAGATGATTTCGGTGACATCCTTGTTCATGAGTGTGGCCAACTCGTTGGCAGTGATGAACTCGGTCACCTTCAGGATGTTTTGATTGGCAATTTCCTGCAGCTCCTGTTCCTCAATACGTTCGTGAATGAGCTGTCTCTTCTCTTTTCTGCGTTTGGCAGCCTTGGTCTTCCCAGTAGATTCGATCCGCATCTTAGTCTCTTTGATTCGACGTTGGATGTCTTCCGGAGAGATTTCCACCTTCTCGGCTTCAGGCTTTCCTTTTTTGTCGTCTTTGCCGACGTTTTGTTTGATGTTGCCGTTGTTTTGCTTGATGATTCTCTTTCTCTTTTTCTTCTTCTTATCCTCAGCAGTGTGTTTCTCCTTTTTGGAGTTGTCTTTAGGCTTTTCAACAGGAAGTTCGATCTTGCCCATGATCTTGGGCCCTTGGATTTTCTCGATGCGGGTTTCGATGAAATTGTCGGGTCTTTCGGGCTCGGCGGGTTGGGCTGGCTCCTTTTCGGCCACCTGCTCGGTAGTGTCAACGGGTTCTTCCACGACCTCTTCTACCGGTTCGGGTTCCTGGGCCTTTTTGGATGCCTTGGAACTCTTCTTTTTGGGCTTCAAATCGTCCAAGTCCATCTTGTCGATGATCTTGGGACCTTCCAGTTTGGGCGACTCCATCTTGACATGCTCGGGCTCGTCTTTTTTGGCGGGTTCGGCTTGCGGTTCGGCAGGGGTTTCCTGCGTCTTCTCAGGGGTATCCTGGGTGGGAGTGGTCTCCTCAGGAGTGGCCTCTTTTTTCTTTTTAGGGGTTTCTAATTCAATCTTTCCGATGATTTTGGGACCTGCCAGGGAGGTCTCTTTTTCAATCTCCACGGGTTTTACATAGTTGACATTCTTGATGATCAAGGATCCCTCTTCGGACTCCTCGTTCTGTTCGGGCTTGTCAACTTTGGCTTTGGGCTCCTGCTTGGAGATGGCGCTATACGTGCCAATTTCAATCTTCTTGGCTTCCGCAAGCACCTCTTTCTCGCCGGCGAACTCTTGGAGCAGCGCGTTATACATCTCTGCAGTGAGTTTCGCGTTGTTGTTGTCGTCTATCTCAAAGTTCATCTTCTTGAGCGAGGCGACCAGTGTTTCGCGGGAGACATTGAATTCAGTGGCAGCTTTTCCTAATCGTGGTATTTTAACTTTTTCCTCTGGCATATTGTTTTTTTTGTTCTTGGAAATAAATGAATTAAAAATCAGTCAGGGTATGGTTTTTTAGTCTTTGATGTCGAACTCTTCTTTGATGGCTTTGATCATGGCATCAACGGTTTCCTCTTCCAGGTCGGTACGTTTGACCAATTCGTTGCGGTTGAGGGCGAGGACGCTCTTGGCTGTGTCGCAGCCGATGTTGATGAAGGCGTCGATGACCCATTGGTCGAATTCATCGGCGAATTCAGTCAGGTTGACATCCTCCTCTTTGCTTACATCGTCTCTGTACACCTCAATCTCATAGCCAAGCAGTCTGCTGGCCAGGCGGATGTTGTTGCCGCCTTTGCCGATGGTCAGGGCCACTTGGTCGGGTTTCATATAGACATACACTTTCTTCTCCTCCTCATCGATTTCGATGGAGGAGATTTTGGAGGGGCTCAGGCAGCGGGCGATGAGCAGCTCACGGTTGGGGGTATAGTTGATGATGTCGATACTTTCGTTGTGAAGTTCGCGCACGATGCTATGGATACGGCTTCCCTTCATGCCCACGCAGGCGCCGACGGGATCGATGCGATCGTCGGAGGAGGTGACGAGCACTTTTGCTCTTTCACCTGGCACTCTGACCACGTTTTTGATGGTGATGAGGCCGTCTTGGATCTCAGGGATCTCATTTTCCATGAGGCGTTCCAGGAAAACGGGTGAGGTACGCGACAGGATGATGCGGGGTGTGGTGGACTGAATCTCCACGCGGGACACCACGGCCATGATGGTATCACCCTTCTTGTATCTATCGGAAGGGATCTGCTCAGACTTGGGCAGGATCAGCTCCACATGTTCTTCGTCATAAACCAGGATCTCCTTGCGCCATATCTGATTGACCTCTCCGGTAATGATTTCCCCGATGCGGCTTTCGTACTTGTTATAGATGACGTCTTTCTCATATTCCATGATCTTGGTGCTCAGATTCTGGCGGAGGGCCAGGATCTCGCGTCTTTGGAAGTCTGAAAGCAGGATGTTCTCCACCACCTCTTCCCCAATCTCGAAGTCGGGCTCAATTTTGATGGCATCGGTCAGGGCTATCTGGTTGGTTTCATCCTCCACTTGTCCGTCTTCTACAATCTCGCGTGTATGTTGGATTTCCAAATCTCCGCGGTCCACGTTGACAATCACGTCAAATTTGGCCTCGGGGCCGAACTTTTTTGCCAGAGCACTGAGAAAAACATCTTTTAAGATGCTCATCAAGGTTTCACGATCGATACTTTTGGATTCCTTAAATTCAGCAAAGGTGTCGATAAGGTTTACGTGTTCTTCCATTGTTAAAATGCTTAGTTTTTTTTATTTTTTATATACTTTTCTTGTTGATAATAAAAAAACCCCCACCACTGGTGAGAGTTTCTTTAGTTGAGCTAGCAGGATTCGAACCTACACAGGCAGAACCAAAATCTGTAGTGCTACCGTTACACCATAGCTCAATTCCTTTCATCAAATGAGGCTGCAAAAATACACTTTTTTTAAATACGGACACCAGAAATAATTTTTTTTTTTGAAGGGGGTATATATATTGGAAAAAAATGTATTTTTGCACGCTCGTTTAAGCAAGGCCCCTTAGCTCAACTGAATAGAGTATTTGACTACGGATCAAAAGGTTGCAGGTTTGAATCCTGCAGGGGTCACCAGAAAAAAAGGATGTTTCGCATGCGAAACATCCTTTTTTAGTTGTCAAATTCTCCACCAAATTATTCATTTGTGGGTTCAGTTGCTGTCTCTGGATCCTTTTGGGTGTTTGGTTCTTTTTCTTCGCCTGCATAGGGATCGTTGTCGGTCAATATGGTTTCCTTTTCAATGGCAACGGATTCAATTTCAGGCTCTTCGTCCAGTTCGTAACGGATACTTTCGTAAAAATGATACTGGGACATATATATATAAGGTATAAGGAAGAAGAGACCGAGACCCAATGTGGGGATGCAAAGCAGAAACCATCCGATAAAACTGAGATAGAGGGTGAACAGTTCTCCTTTATGGCCTTGCATCAATACACGGCTGCGTTCCAGTACCTCCTTGATGGAGAGTTCAGGATGGTCATGGGCGATGAAGGGCCACATGGAGTAGGCCAGGGCTATGACGATGCCCGGGATGATAAGCATCATGAAGCCGAAGCTGACGATGATCTGTACCAGGATGGCCAGTCCGAGGATGAACCAGAAGCGCCGGTAGCCGGCGAAGAGGTGAGCCGGGTCGGCGAGATCGTCCTCGCGTGCGGATGCCAGATGTGCATAGTAGAAGCCGTATTGCATGGGCAACATGGCGAGTGATGCGGCAGTATAGAGAATAGAGAGCAACACGAAAGTTATGGTCTTGAGTGTGAACCCACCAGGCATTAAACTGCCTTGCAGAATCATTCTGAAGGAGGATGCAAATATTCCTATCAGCGAAGTGACAAGGAGCATGACGAAGGTCAGTCCTGCAAAGGACCACCATTTGCCCTTCAGGGAGGCGCGGGCTGCTTTTTTGATTTCTGAAATTTTCATTGGAGTGTATTTTGGAACGGCAAAGATACGTTTTTTTGGATTCATCAGCACGGTTGCGCGGCAAAACATGGATTATGATGTGGCGTGATATAACGTTGTCAGTTACCATGATCCAACAGCCGTGGTAAAAGTCTGAGTTTCGCCATCCGAGCAACCGAGAACTCCCAGGTGCAAAGAATGCACCACTTTTTTGTTTGAACCCCCTCCGCCTGCCAGTAAACTGTCGGCGAAGAGGGTCCAAACAAAAAGGAGCACGCAAAGCGTGCTCCTGGGAGTTCTCGGTTGCGGAAAGTGAGGGATTCGAACCCCCGGTAGCTGTGACACTACGGCGGTTTTCGAAACCGCTGCCTTAAGCCACTCGGCCAACTTTCCGTGTCTCAGTTTTGAGGCCGCAAAAGTATATTTTTTTTCGGTATCTCAGACCTGAAAAACTATTTTATGTCGATTGCCTTCTCAGAAAAGACTTTCCGTTGGGTGAACAGCAGAATAGCCGCCAAGATGGCGCCACATACGTCGGAGAGCGTGGCGGCGGCCCATACGCCGGTCAGACCATCGCCCCCGGCTCTTACAAACAAAATCGGGATGATGAAGCTCATGGGCACCAGGAAGAGTACCTGGCGGGACAGGCTCGTGGTGATGGCGATCCAAGGTTTGTCAATAGACTGGAAGAAGTTGGAGTTGGTAATGGTAAAGCCGATCAAGGGGAACATGACCATCATGTAGCGCGTGGCGGGGATGGCAATTCGGATCAAATCTTTGTCAGAGGTGAAAACGCGCATCATGTATTGCGGGATGACGCAGGAGATGATGCTGCCCGCCAAGCCGACGAGCACGGTAATCTTCATAGTAAGCAGGAAGACCGCCTTCAGCCGGTCGGGATGGCCCGCGCCGTAGTTGTAGCCGGCGATGGGCTGCATGCCCTGGCAGATGCCCATGATGAGCAGCACCAGCAGGTTGCCGTAGGTGTTGACGAGGCCGCAGGCGCCCACGGCAAAGTCGCCACCATAAGTCAGCAGCTGGTGGTTGATGATGCCCACCACGCCGGCGGCAGCCACGTTCATCAGGAAGGGGCTGAGACCGATCATGGTGATATTCTTGAAGATATAACCTCTGGGCTTCCAAGCGTGCTTTTTAAAATGGATGAACGACTTCGGGTTGATGAAGTGGGCGACGGCAATGACGGCCGTCACGAACATGGAGAGGGTGGACGCGGCGGCGGCGCCTTTGATGCCCCAGTGGAATCCGAAAATGAAGATGGGGTCCAGGATGATGTTCAGAATCGCGCCGCCGCCCAAGACGAACATCGACTTGAGCGGATAGCCGGAGGAGCGCATCAGACCCGCCAGATTGAAGGTGATCGTGGTCAGAAACATGCCCGGCAATATCACCACCATGTATTCGCGGGCATACTGGAGCGTGTCCGCGGTGGCTCCGAACTTCATCAGGATATTATCCATGAAGAGATAGCTGAAAAAAATCACCACCACACCCAATCCCAGCGTGAGAATCATGCTGTTGCCTAATATGTTCTCCGCCCAATTCACATCTTTCTTGCCCAGCACGATGGACATGCGGGAGGCGGAACCCACCCCGACCAAAGCGCCAAAGGCGTGGATGATGTTCATGATCGGCATCGTGATAACCAGGCCGGCGATGGCCAGCGGTCCCACGCCGTTGCCAATGAAGATACGGTCGGCGATATTGTACAACGAGGCAATCACCATGCTGATGACAGCAGGCAAGGCATACGTCCACAGGAGTGTAGGGATGTCTTTTGTTTCAAGCTCTTTTGTTTTGTCTATCGTGTCCAATTCCATCGTCTGATTTAAAGGCGGCAAAAATACAAAAAAATACGGAAATCTTGGCGATGAGGCAGCTTGTTTTTGCTGAATGAACCCCTCCATTGGGGTGGCATCATCAGAAAAAAACAAAAAATATTTCCTAAAAATGACTAACATCTAAATAAAAACACTACTTTTGCGGCTCCATCTTAGGTTGCTTTTTTTAGCACATAAAGACAGATATCAATAATCTTTTAAATTTTACAATATGCCTCAAATATCTAAAAAAGGTCAGACCATGCCCTCATCCCCCATTAGAAAATTGGTCCCCTTCTCCGATGCTGCCAAATCGAGAGGAGTGCACGTTTACCATCTGAATATCGGCCAACCTGACATCGAGACGCCGAAAGGTGCCCGTGAGGCGGTCCGCAACGCAGACATCCCGGTGATTGCCTATACCCATTCTGCTGGTAATATCAGCTACCGCAAAAAACTCGTGGAGTATTACCACAGTGTCGGCATAGATGTCACGCCTGATGAGATCCTCATCACGACCGGTGGCAGCGAAGGTCTGCTTTTTGCTTTCAATAGCTGCCTGGATCCCGGCGATGAGATCATTATCCCGGAACCTTTCTACGCAAACTACAACGGTTTTGCCGTGACTTGCGGTGTTGTGGTGAAGCCCATCGTTTCCACCATTGAAAATGGTTTCGCCCTGCCTTCCATCGAAGAGTTCGAGAAGATCATCACTCCGCGTACCAAGGCCATCATGATCTGCAACCCGAACAACCCAACGGGTTATCTCTATTCCAAAGAGGAGATTTTGAAGCTGGGCGAGATTGCCAAGAAACACGACTTGTTCCTTTTTGCTGATGAGGTTTACCGTGAGTTCTGCTATGATGGAGTGGAGCACTTCTCCGTTATGCAGCTGACCGACATCGCCCAGAACGTGGTGCTGTTGGACTCCGTCTCCAAACGCTATAGCGCTTGTGGTGTGCGTACCGGCGCGTTGATCACCCATAACAAAGATGTCTACAATACGGCCATGAAGTTCGCCCAGGCCCGTCTGAGCCCTCCTACCTACGGCCAGATCTTGGGTGAAGCAGCCGTGGACACTCCGAAGGAGTATTTCGATGCGGTCATCACCGACTATGTGGCCCGTCGTAACACGATTGTCAACGGTGTGAACAATATCCCCGGATGTTTCGTGCCTATGCCGAAAGGCGCTTTCTACTGTGTGGCCCGCCTGCCTATCGATGATTCTGACCGTTTCTGCAGATGGTTGCTGGAAGACTTCAACTACAATGGTGAGACGGTGATGATGGCACCCGCCACCGGCTTCTACTCCACGCCTGGCAAAGGCAAGAATGAGGTCCGTATCAGCTATTGCCTGAATGTCAACGACCTTGCCAAGGCTGTCAAATGTCTGGAAGAGGCTCTGAAAGTGTATCCCGGCAGAACCAACTAATCGAGGTTGTCGGATATGACACAAAGTGCGTCAGATTTTTTCTGGCGCACTTTGTTATTTGGCGCCTCTTTTCCCGAAAATCTCCGAAAAATCGTCCAAAAGTTCGTTCGTTTGATTTTGGAAGAAGGCGGTGAAAAGGTTGTTTTTCTTTTCTTCGATATCTATAACTGCAGGGGAATCAGATAGATATAGAAAATAAGATTTTGAAAATGGCATTTTTTTGGTCTTTGTTGGAGAAATATAAAAAAAATGTATTTTTGCGCACCTTTATTGAGGTGACTGGCTGGGTTCTTCTAACGGTTAGGAATCAAGATTCTCAATCTTGCAATACGAGTTCGATTCTCGTACCCAGTACTAAAAAGGGAGGAATTAGTTCCTCCCTTTATTTTTGGTGATTATACCTGATGACACTATATGGCACTATTGTGGTTGTTTGCTATTACATCTCAATCATTAATTGTTTTTAGTATAGAGAGGAAACCATTCTTTTTCGGCCAGCAACATCCTTGGACAAAATATATTCTCCAACTTTTCTCTTGATAGAAAAGTTGCCAAAAGATCAGGCCGACGTGAATGCCGCCCGCTCTGTGTTTCGGAGAAACACTATCTTAATAACCTCTTATAAGGCGTCAGTCGCAATATGGGGCACAGGCTACGCGCGGGGAGCATTTCGCGGCGCGAGGAAAGTGTGATATAAGAACGTTACGTGCCCGCCGCGAAAGGGGAGATTGTGCCATCAAGTATATAGTTCTTTAATAAATAATAGGGCGCATCTTTATAGAATTCAAAAAAATTGTATATTTGCGCCCTTAAAAAATTCACAACAAAAAAATTATCAATCACTCTATTTACAATACAAAATGAAAATTTATCAGACAAACGAAATCAGAAATGTTGCCCTCATCGGCGGTAACCGTGTGGGTAAGACGACAGTGGCGGAAGCCCTGGCATTCCACGGTGGTGTAGTGAGCAGAAGAGGAACTGTAGAGGACAAGAACACAATTTCCGACTACAGGGAAGTTGAGCTTGAGAGACAACAATCCATCCAAAGTACCGTAATGTATGCCGAGTTTGAAGGCAAAAAAATCAACATTATAGACTGTCCCGGATTTGATGATTTCGTGGGCGAGACTATCGGTGCCTTGCGCGTGATGGACACTGCCTTGATGGTGATCAATGCGCAGAATGGTGTGGATGTGGGTGCTGAAATCCAATGGCGTCACACCAAATCCATGCATGTTCCTGTCATGTTCGTGGTGAACCAGCTGGATCATGAAAAAGCCAATTTCGATGAGACTCTGCACCAGTTGAAGGAGTATTTCGGCGGCAGTGTCATGCCGTTCCAATATCCGGTGAATGCCGGTATCGGTTTTGACTCCGTCATTGACTTGCTTCAGATGAAGCTTTTGAAGTTCCCGGTTAACGGGGGCAAGATGGTGGTGGAAGACATTCCTGCCGACCAGATGGACAAAGCTGAAGAGATGCACAACGCCTTGATTGAGGCTGCTGCCGAGAATGACGAGGCTTTGATGGACAAGTTCTTTGAAGAGGGTACTTTGTCTGAAGAGGAGATGGTTAAGGGTTTGAAGTTGGGTATTGCCAATCGTGGCACCTTCCCGGTGATCTGCGTGGCTGCCAAGACAGACCAAGGCTTTGACCGTCTGTTGGATTTGATCGTCAAGAACTGCCCGGCTCCCAACGAGGCTCCGGCTGCTGTCGCCACCAATGGCAACAAACACGAGTGCAATCCTGCTGAACCGTTTGTGGGCTTTGTCTTCAAGACGGCTATTGAGCAACACCTTGGCGAGGTTGCTTTCATCAAGATCTATGACGGTGAGGTGACCAAGGCTGCTGACCTTTTGAACACCAATACCAACACGAAGGAGAGAATCTCCCAGCTGTTAGTGTTTGCCGGCAAGAACAGAGTGGAAGTTGAAAAGGCTGTGGCTGGCGATATCGTGGCTACCATCAAGCTGAAAAACACGCCTACTGGCACCACGTTGGTGGCCAAGGGCGAAGACCAAATCGTCCCGACTGTTTATCCGGATCCTAAATTCCGTACGGCTGTCAGAGCTCTCAACAGTTCCGATGATGAGAAGTTGGGCGCTGCCCTGAATGAAATCCGCAAGACGGACCCGACCTTCCTGATGGAGCAATCCAAGGAGTTGAAACAGATGATTATCTCCGGTCAGGGCGAGCAGCACCTTAACATCGTGAAATGGATGATTGAGAAGCTGAACAAGATCGATATCGAATACTATGCTCCGAAGATCCCGTATCGTGAGACCATCACCAGATCTGCCGAGGCCATGTATCGTCACAAAAAACAATCCGGTGGTTCCGGACAATTCGGTGAGGTTCACATGCTTATCGAGTCCTACTATGATGGCATGCCGACCCAGACCAAATATCCGATCCGTGCCACGGAAACCTATGACCTTCCTTGGGGTGGTAAGCTGATCTACAACAACTGTATCGTCGGTGGTGCCATCGATGCACGCTTCATGCCTGCTATCTTGAAGGGTATCATGGAGAAGATGGAAGAGGGTCCGCTCACCGGTTCCTATGCCCGTGACATCGTGGTCAACATTTACGATGGTAAAATGCACCCGGTTGACTCTAACGAGTTGGCATTCAAATTGGCTGGCCGTAACGCTTTCAAAGAGGCCTTCAAGAATGCCGGTCCGAAGATTCTGGAGCCTATTTACGATGTGGACATCTTCGTGCCCGCCGATCGTATGGGTGATGTGATGACCGACTTGCAGGGCCGTCGTGGTATCATGATGGGTATGGACAGCGAAGGCGCTTTCCAGAACATCCACGCCAAGATTCCGTTGGCTGAGATGAACAAATACTCCACCACGCTGAGCTCCATCACCTCCGGTCGTGCTTCTTATAGCATGAAGTTTGCTGAATATCAACAAGTTCCTACTGATGTTCAGAACGAAATCATCAAGAAGTACGAAGAGGAAAACAAAGACGAAGAATAAACATTACCTCGTTATATGCAAAACGCCCGACATGCCGTCGGGCGTTTTTTTTATGACCTTCTGCGAGAGGGATTATTGCTGGCTAGGCGCCTTCCTGAACTTTTTGCAGAGAGGTTCAGGACATTTGAAAAAAGGAGGAGGAAAGTCGCGAATTTTTTATATATTTGCGCGTTTTTTTAATTGTGGAAAATTATGTTTACCGGAATCATAGAAAAGACTGGCAGAATAGTAAAGATAGAGCAAGATAGGACCAATTATGACTTCACATTGGAGGTGGATTTTGCGGACGAGCTTTCCATTGACCAGAGCATGGCGCATGACGGTTGCTGTCTGACAGTTGTACGTCTGGACAAGGAGAAGAAGCAGTATGTGGTGACGGCCATGGAGGAGACGATGCTCAAGACCAACTTGGGAACCTGGAAGGTGGGCGATGAGGTCAACCTCGAACGCAGCATGAGGATGGACGGCCGCTTTGACGGTCATATCGTGCAGGGCCACGTGGACCAGACCGCGGTATGTGAGAAGGTGGTGGATGAAAATGGCAGCTGGCGTTATTATTTTTCATACGATACCAGCAAAAATAACTTTACCGTTCCCAAAGGTTCCATCTCTGTCAATGGCGTCAGCCTGACGGTAGTGGACTCTGAAAAGGGACATTTTTCTGTCGCCATTATTCCTTACACGCATAAGGTGACAAACTTTCACAACTTTGTTCCTGGCACGGTGGTCAACATCGAGTTTGATGTGTTTGGAAAATATGTGCAACACTTGATAGAAGAATATTTTGCCCAGCAAAAATAAAATTCGGTAAATATCGTTATACCCAACGTTTCTAAAACCGGAGTACATTGAAGAGAAAAATACATAACATATTTACATACAGCTTATTGTTGTCGTTGATAATCTGTCTGGGAGGTTGTTCCACTTCCAAGAACACGTTTCCCAATCGGGTATATCACAATATGACCTGCCGATATAATGTCTTATGGAACGGCAAGCAGGCATTCAAGTCTGCGGAGACGGAGATGAAGAAGCTTTCGAAGGACAACTATACGGCCACCTTGCCGGTGTACAATTATCCGGACAAGTCGGACGTGGCTCCCGCGCTTTCCTATTTGGATAGGACGATTGAGAAGAGTTCCAAGGCCATCTACAAGCACTCGATGCTCATTCGTGGCAAGGAGTATGTCAAGACGATTGACGATGCCTACCTGCTGATGGGTAAGTCCAACTTTTACAAGCAGGACTATGTGGCGGCGCAGCGTATCTTCCAATATATCCTGCACAACTATCCGAAGTCGAACACTTACAACGAGGCGGCTGTGATGTTGGCTCGCACGGCTATGCGCCAAGGCTACTATGCCATGGCGGACGAGCAGTTGGAGAATCTTCATTATCTGGCCACCAACAAGAAGGATAAGAAGTTCAACCGCTTGTTCAATGCCGCGAAGGCTGAATATCATCTGACGGCGCCTGATGGAGAGGTGACGGAGGCGATAGACTTTCTGAACAATGCCATTGCTGCCAAACCGGAACGCGAATTCAGAAACCGTCTGCATCTCATCGCTGGCGAGTTGTATGAAGGGCTCGGGCAGCAAGAAGAGGCTACCAAGCATTTCAAGACGGTCATCAAAAAGACATCGGATTACAATATGCTCTTCTGTGCCCAGATGCATTTGGCCTCCAACTATGATGGTTCTGAATCTGCGCACAACTCCATCATGAAACTCTTCAACCGCATGTTGGAGGAGAAGAAGAATGAAGATTTCAAAGACCAGATCTATTATGCTTGTTCCGAGATAGCCCGTATTGACGAGGATGTGGATACCAGAAAGGATTATCTGGCCAAGTCGGTGGCGTCATCCACGAACAACCAGTATCAGAAGACTTTTTCCGCCATCACCCTGGCAGACCTTTATTTCTCCGAGAATGATTACCGCAATGCCCAGCATTATTACGATTCTGCCATGCTGTCGATTCCCAAGAATTATCCGAACTACGAGGCTTTGCAGAAGAAGGGGACTTTCTTGAAGGATCTGGTGGAGAAGCTGGACGAGATAGACCTGCAGGACAGCTTGCAGCGTATTGCCAAGTTGTCTCCATCCGAGCGTAACCGTTGGGTCAAGAAGATGATTGACGAGTACACGGAGGCTGAGCGCAAGGCGGCCGCCGAGGAGGCGGAACGTATGCTGGCCCTTCAGAACGCTTCTTCTTATTCCAATATCAACGTGAATGCCAACAACAGCGGCAAATGGTATTTCTACAACCAGTCGTTGGTGACCGCGGGTATGCAAGACTTCTACCGAAGATTCGGAAACCGAAAGCTGGAGGATAACTGGTTTATCAGCAATAAGCAGCAGATCTCCTTCGATGATATGATGGTGATGAACGATCCGAGTCTGGCCAAGGATTCTGTGGAGTATGATGAGGATGGAAATCCAATCCCCAAGCGGGAGACGGATCCCAAGAAGGAGCAGTACTATCTCCAGGATCTTCCGCTGACACCCGGCGCGATGGACACGTCCAATCATATCATCGCCCATAATCTGTTCCAAGTAGGCTTCATCTATCAAGACCTTCTGCAAGATCTGCCGAGAGCCTGTGAGTCTTTCCAGTCCTTGGTTACCCGCTATCCTGAATCTGAGCTGACCCCATCCAGTATTTTCATGCTGTACAATCTTTACGCCCGCCAGAACAATATGGCCAAGGCCAATGAGTACAAGCAGATTATCTTCACGAAATATCCGGATTCCGACTATGCCAAGATCATTCAAGATCCGCAGTATTACCAGAAGATAGCCGAGCGTAACAAACAGATTGAGCGGAATTATGAGACGGCTTATGCGCAATTCCAGCAGAAGCAGTGGCATTCAGTATTCCAGGCGGCCAATGAAAACATGCCGCAGTGCACAGACCAGAATCTCAAGTCCAAATATGCCTATCTGCGTGCCATTTCGGCTGGTCAGATATACCATGAGGACTCTCTCATCAGAGGTCTCCAGCAGATTGTCAGTGAATATGGTAACGAACCGGTTGCCGAGTTGGCTCGTGTCTATTTGGCCTCCTTGGAGCCCGCCAAGCTGATGTCGGGAGAGCAGCAGGCTTCGGCTGCCGATGCACAGGATCCGACGAATGTCACCAAACCGGCGGCCAAAGAGTCCGGCAATCCATTTGAATTCAATGCCAACGATGTGCATTATGTGATCCTGTTGGTTCAGAGTTCCAAACTTCCCATCCAAACGGTCAAGATCAATCTTACCAACTTCAACAAGACCTATTTCAGTCTGCAGCGTTTCAACATCAGCAGTTTTTATGTGAACAACAAGCAGCAGATGGTGACCATTGCCAAATTTGCCAATGCGTCTTTGGCTATGGATTACTACAATATCCTGGTCAAGGATCCGGTCTTTGTGGAAGATATTCAGAATGGCAACATCATTGTGTATCCTATGAGTGCCACCAACTACACCACCTACTATAACAACCAGAGTGGTCGGACCTATTATGATGATTTTGTGAAAGAACATTATTTTAAACAGTAAAATATAGAATTATGAAAGAGAATGAAATTAGAGAAGTCGGTGCAGTAAACATTATTTCCAAGGGCACCCAGATTCAGGGTAGCATTTCCACATCTTCCGATTGTCGGATTGACGGAACGGTCAACGGGAATGTGATTTCCAGAGCCAAAGTCATTATCGGCCAAACCGGATATGTGGAGGGTAACATCTCCTGTGCCAACGTTGAGATAGAGGGTAAGGTGAAGACTGAGGCCTTGAATGTGTCAGACCTGATTTCGTTAAAGTCGACGGCTTCGGTGACGGGCAACATCATTGCTGGCAAGATAGCCATTGAGCCGGGTGCGGAGTTCTCCGGTAATTGCAAGATGAACACCCAGCGTACACCCAACGTTGTTCCCAACCCTGCCGAGAAGAGATAATTTTTTACAATCAGACGGATGGCGGAAGATTCCGGGAAAGATAAGCCGCTCCACAAATATGTGCTGTATTCCAATATGGCCATAGAGATGGGGGTGCTCATTGCGCTGGGGGTATTTGGAGGTGTCAAGTTGGATAAGTGGTTAGACAAATCACCATTGTTTACCGTCGTATGCTCCCTTCTCGGTGTGTTTATTGCCATGTATCTGATGATTAAAGATGTGATCCGTCATACAGATTCCAAGAAGCATGAGTAAAAAGATACCTATTAAGAAGTTCTCACTCAGGATCTTGATTTTTTCCATTGTCATAGCCGGCTTGGCCGCCCTGTTTCAGTGGTTGGTTCCGGCGTACACCTCCCCTGCACTTCCTTTCATCGTGCTTTTCTTTTTTGTCATTACGCTCTTCACTATTTTCATTGTGTTGCGCGATGACCAAGGCAAGGATGGACAGCGTTTTGTCTCTGGCTATCTTCTCTCACGGATTATCAAATTGTTCTCATGCTTGCTCTTTCTTTTCCTCTATATTCTCATCAACAGGCAGGACGCCTGGAAGTTCGGAATCTCCTTCATCATCCTCTACTTTTTGTTCTCCATCTTTGAGGTTATCCTTTTGAGGAAGGAGAGCAATGATATAACCCAAAGATCACAATCGACAGAAGAAACTAAATAAAACCTACTATGAATACTGCAAGAAAGATAAAATCCGATTTATGGTATATAGGCGCATCCGACCGGCGGTTGTCGCTTTTTGAGAATATGATGCCCATACCTCATGGCGTTTCCTACAATTCCTATCTCTTGATGGATGACAAGACGGTTTTGATGGATACGGTTGACAATGCGGTGGCACCCCAGTTTTTGGAAAACTTGACAGCTGTTATGGCTGGCAGATCCTTGGACTATCTAGTGATTCATCATGTGGAGCCCGACCATTTAGCCTCATTGCAAGAAGTCATGCTGCGCTACCCGCAAGCTGTGATTCTTTGCAGTATGCAAGCTGGCCGTCTCATTCGCCAGTTTTTTGAGATGCCTGAATCTTGTCAGATCCAGGTAGTCAAAGAGGGTGAGACGCTGGAGACGGGCCATCACACCTTGACCTTTTACGCTGCCCCCATGGTACACTGGCCAGAGGTGCTTGTTTCGTATGACACCGTGGACAAGATATTGTTCTCGGCTGATGCCTTTGGTACTTTTGGCGCGTTGTCGGGCAATCTTTATGCCGACGAGGTCAACTTTGACCGGGAGTGGTTGGACGATGCCCGTCGTTATTATACGAACATTGTGGGTAAGTATGGCGTGCAGGTGCAGAATTTGCTGAAGAAAGCGGCCACCTTGGATATCCAGATGATCTGTCCGTTGCATGGTCCCATCTGGCGCGAAGATCTCGGCTACTTCATTCAGAAATATGATTTGTGGAGCCGTTATGAGCCCGAAGACAAAGAAGGAGTCGTCCTGATTTATGGTTCCATGTATGGCCATACCGAATCTGCCGCTCATGTTTTGGCTGGCATCCTGGCCGACAGGGGTGTACGTAATATCAAGATGTACGATGTCTCTGCCACGCACGTTTCCTACCTTCTGTCGGAAACCTTCCGCTGCGGGCGTATTGTCTTGTTGGCTCCCACCTACAACAACGGTTTGTATCCTCCCATGGAGAACTATCTGTTGGATGTGCAGGCGCATTTTGTACAGGGTCGTACCTTCTCTATCGTGGAAAATGGAAGCTGGTCGCCGATCGCTGCCAAGGCTATGCAGGAGATTTTCCAGAATATGAAACCCAACAATATTGAAGGACCTGTCGTGACCTTAAAGTCCGCCATGAAACAGGAACAGCAGCAAGAGTTGGAGAGATTGGCTGAAAATCTGCTGAATTAAGCAGGTCTTTGATCCACAAAATAACCTTTTTGCACGTCAAAGCACATCAATCGTTCATAACCGCATTGACGTAATACCTCATAGGCCTCCTCAAAAAGGAGGTCTATTTCTTTTGCCTGGTGGGCATCGCTGCTGATGACTACGGGGATGTCCATCTTGCGGGCTTTTTGTAGTAGCTCCACGGAGGGGTATAAGGCATCGCAGCGTTTTTTGTAGATGCCGCGGGTGTTGACTTCCATGATGATGCCGTGGCTCTTGATCAGCTGCAGCGCTTTGTCGGCGAGCGCCTGATACCAGCGTTCGTCCTCTTGGAAGAAACGGTGTTGGTTGTGCATCTTGATTTTGTCAACGTGGGCGATGATATCCATGGGTTGGGTCTCGATCATCTCGAAGGTCTGTTCCCAGAAGGTGGTGACAGCGCGTTTGATGTTGTGGTCGAAAAGTTTGTCCAGACCATCGTCGTAGATCTCTCTTTTGGGGCCGTCGATAAACCAGAGATCATCCCGGTTGGCGGGGCGTACGAGGTGAACACCCCCGATGATGTAGTCAAGGTGATGGTTTTCTTTCAGCTTGGCAAAATCGTAGGAGATGCCGGGGACGAAGTCACATTCCAGCGACTTGAGCAGTGTGACGGGCGAAGTGGTCTGTAGTTTGTCGATCTCTGCTGTATATTCCGGCATGCGTTCCATCTTGATGGAGAAGTTGTTGTCGAAGGGCAGAGGGGCGTGGGCGGAGAAGCCCAGTTGTTGGAAATGCCGATGGGAAGCCTCTTCGACGTAGGCGGGCAGTGGGTCTTTCCCGTCGCAATAGAGGGAGTGGGTGTGATAGTTATTGATGATCATGGGAGATAAGGTTGTCGATAATGTTGAGCACTTCATCGCTTTTGCCGGCATGGGCCCCATTGTAGTAGTTGCTCAGAAAGACAATCTGCAGGTTGTCCTTCGGGCGGTAGAGCCACAGGTTCTGATAGCCGTCCCACAAGCCGCCGTGATAGACCAAGAGTCCGTGGGTGGGACTCTCCTCCAGCCTCAGGCCATAGCCATAGCTTTGTTTGGGGAGGATGCCGTTTTTCAGGGTGTTTTGTCGGGTGGAGGCTCGGGCCACCCATTCTTCAGGAAGGAGGTCGTAGCGGATAAAGTAGGCGTTGGTCCAACGGATCATATCCTCCACATTGCTGTAGATACCCTTGTCGCCCAGGATGCCGTTGAAGCGGTCGTAGAGGGCGAGGGAGCCATCTTTCTTATGGCCGCGGGTGATGGGCAGTGTGATTTCGGGGTTGATCCAAGCATACGGGGTGTAGATGTCGCCTTTCTTGGCTGCGGGCCATCGGCGGTTGGTGTCGATCAGCTCCGTGAAGAAAAAGGTGTCGTTCATCCCGGCAGGGCCGAAGAAGTTATCGTGCACATACGCCTCAAAGGATTGGCCGCTGACGCGTTCCACGATGGTGGCCAGAATGGCATAGTTGGTGTTGCGATATTCAAAGCGGGTGCCGGAGGGGAAATCCAAGGGATAGCGCTGGCGTTTTAACACCTGGATGAGCTGTTCGTTATCCACAAAGGTGGAGGTGTCGAAGATATCGTATTTGAAATTGAAATACTCGGGGATGCCAGTAGTATGGGTGAGCAGCTGGCGCACGGTCACTTTTCGATAGGGCAGTTCGGGGACGAGCTTGCCGAGCGTGTCTTGCAGGCTGATCAGGCCTTCGTCGCAGAGCTTCAGGATGGCAGCTGCGGTGAACTGCTTGGAGATGGATGCCAGGTCAAAGAGGGCCGTCTTCCACATCTTGTTGTCAGGGTGCAGACGGAGTTCATCCAGCTGAGACTCTTGGACATTGCGGTAGTTGGTGTTTTTCTTGTACAGCTGCAGGAATCCGTAGGAGCGTTCCAAGATGATGGTGTCATGTCGGGCGATGATAAGGGTCCCGTTCAGTCGCGCCCCCATGGCATCGGCGTAGCGGACCAGTGAGTCAATGTCAAAGCCGAGGCTGGCCATCTCGGTCAGCGTCTCCAGGGGCTTGTACACGACAGGCTTGGAGGAGGTGAGAAACGAGGTGTCACCAACGCTCTGGTCTGCCCGCAGGCAGCAGAGGTTGAAAAGGCAGATCAACAGGAAGACCCCTTTTTTGAGCATGGTTGCCAGTGTTTAGCTGTTCATGATGCTGAGGAATTCCTCGTTGTTGCGGGTGTCCTCCATATTCTCTTTGATGAAGGTCATGGCTTCTATTGTGGTCATGTCGGCAATGTGGTTGCGGAGGATCCACATCTTCTGAAGCGTGGCGGGTGTCTGGAGCAGGTCGTCACGACGCGTGCTGGAGGCCACGAGATCCACGGCGGGGTAGATGCGCTTGTTGGACAGTTTGCGGTCGAGTTGCAGCTCCATGTTGCCGGTGCCCTTGAACTCCTCGAAGATGACCTCATCCATGCGGGAGCCGGTGTCGATGAGGGCGGTGGCGAGGATGGTCAGGGAGCCGCCGTGTTCCACGTTACGGGCGGCGCCGAAGAAGCGTTTCGGCTTCTGCAGGGCGTTGGCTTCCACACCACCGGAGAGCACCTTGCCAGAGGCTGGGGCCATCGTGTTGAAGGCACGCGCCAAACGGGTGATGGAGTCCAACAGGATGCAGACGTCATGGCCGCACTCCACCATGCGTTTGGCCTTTTCCAGCACCATGTTGGCAATCTTGACATGCCGTTCCGCAGGCTCGTCAAAGGTGGAGGAGATGACCTCCGCATTGACGCTGCGCTGCATGTCGGTGACCTCCTCGGGACGCTCGTCGATGAGCAGGATGATGAGGTATATCTCCGGATGGTTGGCCGCGATGGCGTTGGCCACATCTTTCAGCAAGACGGTCTTACCGGTCTTGGGCTGGGCTACAATCAGACCGCGCTGACCCTTGCCGATAGGGGCGAAGAGGTCGATGACGCGGGTGGAGAGGTTACAGCCAGGATGCCCGGTGATGTTGATCTTCTCGTCGGGGAACATCGGGGTGAGGAAGTCGAAGGGGATACGGTCGCGGATTTGCTCCGGATCACAGCCGTTGATCTTCTCCACCTTGGTCAGCGGGAAGAACTTCTCGCCTTTCTTCGGCGGACGGATCTCGCCATAGACGGTGTCTCCGTTCTTGAGACCGAACAGTTTGATCTGGGTCATGGAGACGTAGATGTCGTCCGGGGAGGTGAGGTAGTTGTAGTCGGAGGAACGCAGGAATCCGCAGTTGTCACTAGTGATCTCCAACACTCCTTCCGCATGGATGGCGCCTTCGTACATGGCGTTGGCCACCAGCTCGGCTTGTAGTTCCGCATCTGATTTCGGAGCGTTCTCTTTGGGCTCTTCCGCGGCAGGATGCTCCGTGGACTCCTTCTTGGCCTGATTATCTTTTTTATGATTGTCGAATTTCTGGCGGGCGTTGTTCTTTCTGGACGAATACTCCTTGGCTGGTTTTTCCTCTGACGGGCTCTCGGGCGCTGGGTTCTCGGTGACGGGCGCGGTCTCTGCTTGGTTGTTCGCAGGAGTTTCCTCGTTCGTCTTCTCTTCCATCAGGCGGGCAGCTTCCTTTTCCAGCAGTTCCTTTTTGCTGGGGCGTCCTCTTTTTTTAGGTTTCTCAACGACCGGCGTGTCCTCCGTGGTGGATACCATGCCAACCGCCTCTTCGGTCGCGGTTTTTTTGCTTCTTCCTCTTTTGGGAGCGGGAACCTCTTCCGTCGGACTCTCTTGATCCACAGTCTTTGGAGTACGCTTGCGCGTTGCTTTGGTCTTGGTCTCTGCGGGCAGAGGGTTGGCAAAACGTATTTCCTCTTCCTCTATAGGCAGTTTGATATCTTTGGAGGCTAGGCTGCTTTTGTTGAAGGTCACCTGAGGCTTCTCAGGGAGTTCTACTTTGGCGACTTTGGTGTTTTCGTTAGATGAGCCGGCAGGCATGACGGTGCTGGCCATAATTCTTTTTCTCTTACCTTTTTTTTCTGGTGATTCAGTCATGTTTAGCTTTTAGATAGTAATGTATGTTGATGAAAGGCAGTGCCGGAAATGCTGACAGAAGGAACGTCAACGCACCGCCGAAAAAAGAATGCGCAAAAATACACTTTTTTTGAAATGACATTTGAGATGATGTAAAAATATCCTTTCCTTTACTGGAGAATATCCATCAGTGGTTGGGTGGCGGCGGTCCAGTCGTAGTGCTTATGGACATACAGGTTGCCTTGCTCAGACAAGGTGCTGTAGTAGTTTTGGTCGAGCAGCAGTTTGCGTACAGCGTCCACATAGTCGGCGGTGGTGTTGCAGATGATGACGGCCTTGTCGCGGTCCTGTTCTTTCAGGGGCTTTCCTGCCAGGGATGAGGTTACACAGGGCAGTTGCATGGCCATGGCTTCCAGCAGTTTGTTCTGGAGTCCCGTGCCCATGCGCATGGGGGCGATGAAGATTTTGGACTGGGCGTACCATTCCGCCATGGAGTCCACCCAGCCGGTGACCTTGACATGTTCGTTCTCCAGTGCCTTCACGCGGGGGGAAGGGTTGGCGCCGCACAGGACAATTTTCAGTTTCGGGAACTCGACGTGGAGGTGGGGGAAGATATCTTGGCAGAGGTACTCTGCGGCATCCACATTGGGTCCATAGTTCATGTTGCCGGAGAAGATGAGGTCGTATTTTTTCTCTTGAGGCTGGTGAGAGAAGGTGTCGAAGTCCACGCCGTTGGACACCACCACGATCTCTTGGCGGCGTTCGTGTGGGATCAGGTCGCGGTCGATGTCGGTGATGATGGTCGTTGCGTCAAACATATCGAAGATGTCTGCCTCATAGCGGGCCACGCGCCGTGCCTCCATCTTGAAGAAGGGCTTCAGGTACCAGGGCGCGCGCTCGTAGCGGCGCCACATGCCCTTGGAGAAGACATCCTGATAGTCCAGCACCTTCTTGATGGGCTTGTCTTTCACATACTCGGCCATCCGGAACAGCTGACAGTAGAGCCAGTCGGGCTGCACTTTCTGGATGATTTCGTCTATCTGTTTTTGTATCTGTTTATTGTAGAAGTAACCGCATTGGATAGGCAGACCGCTGAAGAAAGCCTTTCCCAGATTGAAAAAGCGCCTTGTTGCATCGATTTTGATGGGATAGATCTCTTTGCAATAGGGTGTCAGCTGTTGTAGGTCTGCATCAGGGACCGCATATTCGCTCAATGCTACCAGATACACCTCGTGCTGGGCAGACAGCTGGCGCAGCTGATGGTACGCGCGCAGCTTGTCGCCCTTTTCAAGGGGATAGGGGAAGCGGGAAAGCAGTGCCAGGAGTCTCATTTCGACAAAATGTTGGTTATGTTTTTTTCAAAGTGCAAAGATACAAATTTTAGAGGTTATCCTTTAATTGTCACAAGGAATTCTGATTCTTTCTATTGCTGTTCTTTGGGACTACTATTTTTTTGACAGATCTGTTTTTCCTTGGATTTTGTCAGAAATAAACAATTTATTTCTTTGGATAATATCAATTTTTGGCGATTTATTTGTTTGGATAATGTATTATTTTGTATTTCCAAAGAGTACTTGATAGATTGTCAAGTGAATGAAAAGTCTTTGGCTATTTATGCGGGAGAAGAGACTCACGAACGCCATCCGATGCTCGTTAGAGAATTTCGG